>JAHFPK010000060.1 GCA_023266715.1 Hyphomicrobiales bacterium
GAAAACACCAGACACCGTGCGATCTAGGGCTCTGCAAGCGCCAGCCGGACGGCAAAAACCGCCGCAAAAGCGTGGACGCGGACTTCGCGTCATCCGCCGGACGACACGACCGGCATATTTGCGAGCTTTGCGTCCACGCAACCCTTCGCTTCTCTTTCTACCCACCGGAAACGGCATTACCGTTTTCACCCCGGGCGAAGCTGTGCCCAACGCTCATTGACAAGTGAATCTGGTCTACCCCTTCGCCGTTTTCCGGTTGCGCAGCACGTGTTCGTGGCCGGCATCATAGAGTGCGCTGTCGCGGAATTCATGGGCATCAAGCACATGGCCCACGAGAATGAGCGCGGTGCGGGTGAGCTTTGCGGCTTTCACCAGCTTGGCGATGGTGGATAGGGTGCCCTTGATGATTTTCTGGTCGGGCCAGGTTACGCGATAGACGACGATGACGGGACAATCGGCACCATAGTGGGGCGTCAGGGCGCGTTCGACATAGCCGAGGTTTCGGATTGATAGATGAATGGCAAGGGTGGCTTTGCTCCGCCCCAGCGCTTCCAGTTCTTCCCCCGGCGGCATGGCGCTGGCCTGCATGGTGGTGCGGGTGAGGATCACGGTTTGGGCGATCTCAGGCAGGGTGAATTCGGTTCTCAACACGGCGGAGGCGGCGGCGAAGGCGGGCACGCCGGGAGTTACATCGTAATCAATGCCGAGTTGGTCGAGCCTCCGCATTTGCTCAGCGATGGCTCCATAGATCGAAGGATCGCCGGAATGGACGCGGGCCACATTCTGGCCCTTGGCGTGGGCCGTCTCGATCTCGGCTATGATCTCGTCGAGATGCAGAGGTGCGGTATCCACGACGCGGGCGCCATCTGGCGCTGCTTTCACGATTTCTTCCGGCACCAACGAACCCGCATAGAGGCATACAGGGCAGGATTGGATGAGCTTCAACCCGCGCAAAGTAATGAGGTCAGCAGCGCCGGGGCCGGCGCCGATGAAATGAACGGTCATTGAATTTCTCGTTTCTTGGCATAGCCACGGGGCGTGTAGGCATAGGTCCTACCGTCGCCACGAGCGAAGGATTTGGATTGGGAAGAGCCCACCATCACCAAGGTTAGCATATCCACATCATCGGGGTTGAAGTCTTTGAAATTCACGATGAGCATATTTTCCTCGGCGCGGCCCAGATTGCTGGCGATGATCACCGGCGTATCGGGCGGGCGGTGGTTTTTCAGAATTGCAAAGGCGCGCTCCAATTGGTCCCGGCGTTTAATTGAGCGCGGATTATAGAGTGAGATGACGAAGTCGCCTTCCGCCGCCGCCTTCACGCGCTTTTCAATCGCGTCCCATGGCGTGAGCAAATCGGAAAGTGAAATGCAGCAGAAGTCATGGCCGATCATGGCACCAGCTTTTGCGGCGGCGGCCTGGAAGGCGGAGATGCCGGGGATTACTTCCACTTTTATGCGGTTAGGTTCGAGATCGATGATTTCATAAACTAGTGCCGCCATGGCATAGATGCCAGCGTCACCGGAGCAGACGAGGGCAACTCGCTTGCCCTGCTTTGCAAGTTCGATTGCCTTGCGCACACGGTCCTCCTCGCCACCAAGCGGGAAGCGGTGCTCGATTTGATCTTGCTTCACGTCACCAATGAGATCGAGATAGAGACCGTAGCCAACCCAGTCGGTGGCCGTTTCGAGTGTTCGACTGCTTGCCGGACTGCGCCATTCAGATGCCCCTGGACCAATGCCCACAATGCTCAGCATTCCGCGTTGCCGTCCATGCAACTCCAGAATTGGCGCTGGTGCACGCGCAATTGCAACAGTTGCGCGCTTGCTTTTTGCCTTGGCGACGATCAATTCAGAGTCCGGCCCTGCAGCGGCAAGGGCTGCGGCTTCAGCAACACCGGGTGTGCCCACTTCCGCCAGCACATAGTCAGACGGCGTTTTCAGTTTCGAAGACAGCGCATTTAATTCCTCAGCGGTGAAGTAACAGACATTGGTGAGCGCGGAAATCGCAGGCTCGTCCTCCTTGAGGTCAATAGAAGCATAGCCGGCAACTGATTGGGTGGAGAGGTTGTGTTCTTTCAGCGCGTTCTTGATGAGAGCAGCCAATTCCTCGGGACTGGTGCCGCGTTCACAACCGACGCCGATCGCCAGGGTGCGAGGATGGTAGATCAAATGGGTCGCGTTGCCCTTGACTAATTGTTCCGTTATTTCAACTGTCACATCGCCACCGGCAAGTTTCGTGACAGTAGCGGATTTAATGTCTTCCGGATTTGCCAGAACATAACCTGCCTCTGGTTCGTCGAAGGCTGTGCCAAAACGCACGTCGCTGGCTGTCGTAATGGCCGCATGACCCTTTGTTATCTTTGCAATTTTCTGGGCGAGCGCGTTGGCTCCATGATGGCCGCCTAGAAGCGGCACGACGGAGGAACCATCTTCGGCAACAGCAATAATCGGTGGTTCTGTGCGCTTGTCGGAGAGGTGGGGGCCGATTGCGCGGATCAGAATTCCGCTGGCACAGAGGCCGATGATTGTGCGCCCCTGCTGGAAAAGCTTCGCGAGATGGGCCGTGGCTTTGGCATAGGAGACATCGCCACCTTGGATGCAATCGGGTGTGTGGATTTCGCCGTTCAGTTCGGTTTTGAGGGTTTGGGCCAGCGGCAGGGCTGAAACGCCCAAAATAAAGATGACAGGTTTCACCATGCTTCACCGCCGGTATAGACCAGAATGGTTGTGAAATAGGGCAGGCTGTCGCCTTCCACCTCTTCCACGTTGCGAATGTGCTCACTGTCGCGCGTGGCATTTTCGATGACCACGGCCTTTGAAATCAGATCCAGGGCCGACAGGATATTTTTGATTTTGCCGAAGTGGCGGCCCACTTTGATGATCGCAACGGATTGGGCCGTGAGCAATTCTTCGCGCAGGCGATCCTCGTTCAATGTTGCGGGCAAGACCTTCAACACATCATTGCGGGCAGATAGTGGTCGGCCAACTCTCGCCGCTGCTGCCGTGATGGATGAGACGCCGGGCACCACGATAGTTTCAAAGCGATCCGCTAGGCGCGCAAAAATATACATGAAGCTGCCATAGAAGAAGGGATCGCCTTCGCAGAGCATGGCGACATCGCGGCCCGCTTTCAGGTGTTCGGTGATGGCGGCAGCGCCTTTGTCGTAGGCCTCCTGCGCGGGTTCGCGTTCGGTGCGCATGGGCATGTCGATGGCGAGTTCGGTCACGTCATCGGGCAGGAAGGGCCTGGCAATGTCGCGGGCCGTGCTTTCGGTTCCGTTGGCGGCGAGATAAGCCACGACGGGCGCTGTTGAAATGATGCGCCAAGCTTTTACCGTCATCAGCTCGGGGTCGCCGGGGCCAACGCCGAGACCATAGAGAATGCCGGTCTTTTTCACCATGACTTCTGCGCTCTCCATTGGATGACGGCCATGCGCGGCTTCAGGGCGCGGTAGGGGCCGATAGGCGTGAGGTGCGAGATTTCCAAACGTACGAGATCGCCGCCATGTTTCTCCTGCAAGTCATAGAGATGCATTTCGCCTTCGATGGTAACAACATTGGCTACCAGACGGCCGCCGGGCTTCAAATGCTCCCACGCGGTTTCAAAAACGCCGGTCACGCCAACACCGCCACCGATGAATACCGCATCAGGCTGGGGTGAGGCGCTTAAAGTTTCCGGCGCATGGCCTGCAACAATTTTCAGGCGCGGGGTGCCGAGGCGGTCAGCATTTTGCGCAATCATATTCAGGCGTTCGGAATTGACTTCAAAAGCTATGGCTCCGCAGCCCCGGGTAGAGCGCATCCATTCGATTGCCACCGAACCACAGCCCGCTCCGATATCCCAGAGGAGTTGATCGGGGGCAGGGGTAAGGGCTGCCAGTGTTGCGGCACGCACTTCACGTTTAGTGAGCTGGCCGTCATGAATGAAGGCTTCATCGGGAAGGCCCGCAAGGCGAGACCAGATGAGGGGCTTTGCTCCCGTTACACACTCGAGGGCCAAAGTGTTGAGATCGGAAAATGTTTTTGTCGGCACGGCGCCGGCAATGAAGCCTGTTATTACTTCCCGTTTGCCGCCCATGTTTTCAAGCACTGTGACTGAGCTTTTCTCGAAACCCCGTGCCACCAGACGCCGTGCCACTTCTGGAATGGTATAGGCATCTGCCGTAAGCACAATCAGTTTCGCCTTGGGCTGGATAAAGGCTTCAATATTGGCGGCATCCCGCCCATGCAAAGTCAGCGTATCGCAATCGGGGAGGGGCCAGCCCATGCGCGCCGCCGCAAGTGAAAAGGCGGAGAGGCTGGGGATGATGTCCATTTCGGAGAAGGGAATGAATTCAAACAGTTTCCGCGCTACGCCATAATTCATCGGATCCCCGGTGGCGAGAATAACGGTCTGGCGGCCCTTCAGGGGCTCGATGCGGTCAAGAACGAGCGCGAAGGGCTGTGGCCATTCGTGGCGTTCGGCCTTTAGGGTTGGCAGGAAACCGAGGAGGCGGGTTGAACCGACAATCGCTTCAGCATCTGCGAGTTTGAGTTTTGCGTTGGCAGACAAGCCTTCATAGCCATCCTCACCCATGCCGATGATGGTGAGCCACTTGCTCATGACAGACCTTTCGACAGGCCGTTTACGCAAGCCGCTGCCATGGCGGAACCGCCCCTGCGGCCAAGAAGTGTTGCAAAGGGAATGTCACGGGAGTTTTTGAAAAGCTCCTCCTTGGATTCGGCAGCACCCACAAAGCCCACAGGAAAGGCCGCAATGGCTGCGGGTTTTGGGCCGCCCGCATCGATCATTTCGAGCAGGGCATAAAGCGCTGTTGGTGCATTGCCGATGACAACCAATGCACCTTCCAGGTCAGGTTTCCAAAGCTCCACGGCTGCGGCGGAGCGGGTGGTCTGTTTGCTAATGCCAATTTCACGGGAGCGTGGATCATTTAGTGTGCAGATGACTTGAAGCGCTTTGTCGATGATTCCGTGACGCAGCATCTCTGCGTCGGTCAGAATCGGCTTTGCCAGTGCCTTCGTTGAAGATTCAACAAAATCAGCAGAAATCCGCAAGTCAATCGTAATATCCGTCATGCCGCAGGAATGGATCATGCGAATGGCAAGATCTTCTGCACTTGCAGGCAGAGATGAAAGATCAGCTTCGCTCCGAATAATGGCGAACGACTTTGCATAGATCGCGGCGGGATCGCGAATGTAGTCCATCATTTTTTCTTCATACTGAGAGGGCCGAGGGGATGCTTGGCATGGGGGTAGGGCGCATGGTTGTGGCTGTGGTCGTGGGGATGATCATGATCGTGGTCGTGATGATGGCTGGCATGGTTCACAATCTCGAAGAGCCCCTTTGCATTGATGCCTTCTACATGATGGTGGTGGCTTTCCTGGACGGCGCCAACATCCGCTTCGAATCCCAACACTTGCGTGCGGTATTTGCACATCTGGCAATTCATGGCGATATCGCCGGTCAGAATCTGTTCGATGCGTTCTTCAAAGGTGTCAATGACGGCGGGATGATCATTCAGATAGGGGGCCTTGATGAATTCGATGGTGGCGTAGCGCGCGGCAACCTCATCGGTCGCATTATAAATGCGCTGCACCAGAATTCCGGTGAAGAGAAAATAAGGAAATACGATGATGCGCTTGTAGCCAAGTTTTGCCGCGTGTTCCAAGGCGGGTTCCACCAGCGGGAAGGTCACGCCGGAATAGGCGGTTTCAGCCCAGCCGAAACCGAAGCCCTCCCACAATATGCGGGTCACTTTGGAGACATTTGAATTCGCGTCGGGGTCGGAGGCGCCGCGTCCCACAACCACCAGCAGGGTTTCATGAAGTGCAACATCCTTGCGTGCGGACTCAAGGGCCTCCTGGATGCGGTCGCCAGCGGCGCGCATCATCTTGGGGTCAATGCCCAGTTCCTTGCCGTAATCGATCTTGAGATCATTCTGGGCCGCATAGGTGTTGAGAACGGAAGGAATGTCATTCTTGGCGTGGCCCGCCGCAAAGAGCATGCCGGGCACGGCGAGTACGCGTTCGACGCCCTTGGCTTTCAAGGCATCCAGGCCATTGCGGATTATCGGCGTGGCAAATTCTAGATAGCCATACTCCACCGGATATTGCGGCAGGCGTTTTTTCAGGTGCTCGGAGAGCACCGCGAATTCGGTGACCGCATTCTCATCCCGGCTGCCGTGGCCACACAGCATCACGCCCAGTTTTTTTGACATCTTATCTGCCTTCCAAAATGCAGCGCAACCGGTTGCCCGGCTCGGAAGGCAGCTCCGGCTTTGGCCCCCTTCTGGGTAAGCCGCACCGGAATAGCTCTCAGTCCCTCAAGGGGAACGCTGCTGATGGATCATTCATAGGCGTAAGCTGGATTCTGGACAAGGATAGAAACGGCGGCTTATGTTGCGCTCACGGCATGGCTTTGCAGCAGGTATCTGAACGGGGTTCTCATGGAAACGGTAAAATTCACCCAGATGAAGGATGGCGACCGCGAGGATTATGCCTTTCTCAATGCCCATGAAACGGAATATGCCGCAGGCACCGCTGACCGCCTGCTGAAAGCCATGGTAGAACTCGACAAGTCCATGTCCGGTTACAAGATCACCCGGCTTGGCCATTCGCTGCAGGCCGCCACGCGGGCCTGGAATGGAGGCGCGGATATTGATTGGGTTGTGTCGGCGCTCCTCCATGACATCGGCGATATTTATGCGCCCTACAATCATGATGAATATGCGGCGACTATCCTGCGACCCTTCGTGCGCGAGCAATGTGCCTGGGTGGTGCAAACCCATGGCGACTTCCAGATGGTTTATTACGCACAGCATGTGGGCGGCAATCCGGACAAGCGCGATACTTTTCGCGGCAATCCTTATTTCGATGATTGCGTCGAGTTTTGCGAGAAATGGGATCAAAACAGTTTTGATCCCGATTACCAAACCAAGCCACTGGAATTTTTCGCGCCCATGGTTCGGGAGGTCTTTACACGGAAGGCTTATGAACCGGCGATCATCAACAAAGGTGTTCATGTGAGCCTTTCGGATCGAACTGTTGCCGATCAACGGAGAAAGGCATGAGGGCCACGCGAATTGCCTTAGCTGTATGTCTGTTTACGACTGCGGCAAATGCTGCTGACTGGACAAGCTATTCCAATCTACGTTTTGGCGCGGCGATCGATACTCCACCTGGTTTTGTGAATGATGTTCCAGAACCCTCCAACGGCGATGGGCTTACCTTCCATTCCATTGATGGCAAAGCGGAGTTGCTGGTCTGGGGCAACAATCTGGTGGACGAGGATTTCAGGGCCGATGGGCAGCTCCGGTTGAAAGGCGAAACTGATGACGGCTGGAGCATTTCATTCCAAAAGGGGTTTGGTAACGAAAAGCACGTCTTTTCCGGCAGCAAGGGAGAACGCATAATGTATTTGCGTTCACTTGCCTCCTGCAAGGGAACCCAAGCGCTGCATTTCCGCATTGAATACCCGGAAGCGCAGAAAAGGGATTATGATCCCGTTGTTGAACGCATCGGGATATCCCTGAAAGCCGGCCCCGCTTCCGATTGTCCCTAAAATTCAATCCCCGCTTGTGCCTTAACCCCGGAGCGGAAGGGGTGTTTGATCAGTTCCATCTCGGTCACGAGATCGGCGATTTCAATCAGTTCTTCCTTGGCGTTGCGACCCGTGACCACGACATGCTTATCCGCAGGTTTGTTGCGCAGGACGTCGAGCACTTCCTGCAACGGCAGATAGTCATAGCGCAGGACGATGTTAAGCTCGTCGAGCAGCACCATTTTATAAGTGGGATCGGCGATCAGGCGCTTGGCTTCTTCCCAGCCTTCCCTTGCATGGGCGATGTCACGGTCCTTGTCCTGGGTTTCCCAGGTGAAGCCTTCGCCCATGGCTTTGATAGTCACAAGTTCGGGGAATTTTTCCAGAACCGTGCGCTCACCAGTGCCCCAGGCGCCTTTCACAAATTGAATGACGCCTGCCTTCATGCCGTGGCCGATGCAGCGGAACACCATGCCGAAGGCCGCCGTTGATTTGCCCTTGCCCTTGCCGGTGTGAACAATGAGAAGCCCACGCTCAATGGTTTTGCCCGCCATGATCTTGTCACGCGCCGCCTTTTTCTTGGCCATTTTCTCGTGGTGGCGGGCCGAGTCAACTTCATCGGTCATTGGGAAAGCTCCTTCAAGAGATCATAGGCCGAGTTGAGCCGCGGAGTCCAAAGTCCTCGGGTGGCGGCCTCTTCAAAACGCTCGGCAATTTCTTTCAATGCGGCCGGATTATTGGTTGCAATAAACTCGCGGGTATCCGTATCGGCCAAAAAGGCATCATAGGCCAAATCGAAGTGGTGCGTTTTCACTGCGCCGGTGGTGGCCGCAAAGGCAAACATGTAATCAACGGTCGCAGCGATCTCGAAGGCGCCCTTGTAGCCGTGGCGCTTCACGCCTGTAATCCATTTGGGATTGACCACGCGCGAGCGCATCACACGTCCAACTTCTTCCTCCAGCGTGCGGATAACGGGGCGTTCCGGGCGGGAATGGTCATTGTGATAAACACGGGGCTGCTTGCCGGAGGCCGCTTCAACCGCTGCCGACATGCCGCCTTCGAATTGATAGTAGTCATCGCTGTCCAGCACATCATGCTCGCGGTTGTCCTGGTTGTGGACGACGGCCTCGATGTTTTTGAGGCGCTGGGTGAAGGCCACTTCGTCCTGAACGCCTGCCTCTTTTGCGCCATAGGCAAAGGCGCCCCAGGTCACATAGGCGGCAGCGAGATCGGTGCGTTCGTTCCAAATCTTTTCATCGATCAAGGCTTGCAGGCCCGCTCCATAGGCTCCGGGTTTGGAGCCGAATATGCGATAGCCCGCCATTTGCTTGGCGTCACTCTCGCCGATGCCGGCATGTTGAAGGTTCGCTGCTTCCGCTTTCATGCGGGCCGCAATCGGATTATCCGCTTCATCTTCGTCAAGGTTGCCAATGGCACGAATGGCCTTGTCGAGCAATTCGATCTGGGCAGGAAAGGCATCGCGGAAGAAGCCGGAAATACGAAGCGTTACATCAACCCGGGGGCGGCCCAATTTGGCCAGAGGCAGAATGTCAAACCCGGTGACCCGCCAGCTTGACGGCTCCCACACCGGCTTTGCACCAATCAGAGCGAGAGCCTGGGCAATGTCATCGCCACCGGTGCGCATGTTGGAGGTGCCCCAGGCGGAAAGTCCAAGGGCTTTTGGGTAAAGGCCGAAATCCTGAAAATGGCGGGTGAGCAGGTCCTCCGCGGATTTCTGGCCGAGATTCCATGCGGTGGGAGTGGGAACCATGCGGTTATCAAGGGAATAGAAGTTGCGCCCCGTGGGCAACACGTCGAGACGTCCCCTTGTGGGCGCGCCCGACGGACCGGGAGCCACGCGTCTTCCGTCGAGTCCCGTCAGGACCGCAGCGATTTCATGTTCACCGCAGGCGTGAAGTGACGGACGAATTTTGGTTTCGATTTCGTCGAGAACTGCTGTCACATTTACTTTTTCGTCCCGGTGAAAACCGGGGCCCAATTCATTGTGGTGAACGATGGGTCCCGGCTTTCGCCGGGATGATGGATTAAGGAGAGCCTGTGCACAGGCTTCCAATCTTTCCACCGTGTCGCCATTGGTGCGCCACGGGGCATTGACCAGTTTTAAAAGAGCTACCGGTTTTTCGTCTTTCCATGGGTCAGACATGGTGCAAGCCAGGGGATCGAAGCCAGCAAAGCCAAAATCATTGGCAAGGGCGCGGATCAGGGATTGATGGCCACCCTCACCAAGGCCGCGGGGCACACGGGTAAGGGCCACCAGCAGATCGGCTTCCTGCTGGCCCGTGGGAGAAGTGCCCAGGATATGCAGGCCATCGCGGATTTGCGCTTCCTTGAGATCACAGAGATAGGCGTCGAGCCTAGTGAGATCACTGTCATCGTCGCCGGTGAAGCCCGCATCGACATCAAGCCTGTTGCTGCGGGTGAGATCGAGAATGTCCTTCTTCAACGCGGCAAGCCTGCGCCGATCGAGGCCGGAAGCAAGATAATATTCATCGACCAATGCTTCCAGATCCTTCAGCGGTCCATAGGTTTCCGCGCGGGTGAGCGGCGGGGTAAGATGATCAATGATCACCGCCGAAGTTCGGCGCTTGGCCTGGGTGCCTTCGCCGGGGTCGTTCACAATGAAGGGATAGAGCTGGGGCAAGGGCCCATGGGCAATTTCAGGATAGCATTCGGCGCTCAGGCCATTGGCCTTGCCCGGCAGCCATTCCAGATTACCGTGCTTGCCATTGTGAATGATCGCGTGGGCCTTGAAGGCATGACGCAGCCAGAAATAGAAAGCGAGATAGCCATGGGGCGGAACGAGGGCAGCATCATGATAGGTTGCCTTGGGGTCAATGTTGTAACCGCGCGCGGACTGGATGCCGATGGCTACATTACCATAGGTCAAAACCGCGAGATGAAAGGCGCCACTACGAAAGAAGGGATCGGTTTCCGGAATGTCCCAGCGCGAGGTGATCTGTTCACGGACGGAATAGGGCAGGGTCTCAAAATGCTTTCGGTATTCCTCAAGCTCCAATTTCACGTCATGGAAGGCGTGAGATGACGCATGGGGGGCGCGGGTTGCCGCCAGAGTGTGAATGAGTTCATTTCCGTTCGCCGGAATTTCGCCAACGTCATAGCCTACGTCCTGCATGGCCTTTAGAATGGCCATGGTGCTGGCTGGCGTATCGTAACCCACGCCATTGGCGATGCGGCCGTCACGGTTGGGATAATTGGCCAAGACAATTGCAATCTTGCGATTTATTTTTTCCCTATGGCGCAGGGCAATCCAGTTCGCCGCGAGATCCGCCACATAATCCACGCGGTCTGCCACCGCCTTGTAGGTCACGATGCGGCTTTGGGTGGCCTCATGGTAGGAACTGTCACTCTTGAAGGAAATCGCGCGCGAATGGATGCGGCCGTCGAGTTCTGGCAGCACCACATTCATGGCGAGGTCGCGGCTGCCCAACCCTTGAGTACTGGCGTGCCAGCTTTCTTCAGAAATGGTGCTGAGAACGACTTGCAGCACCGGGCAATCATATTGGGTCAGGGGATCGCCACTGCCGCCTGACGAAGCCGCAAAGGAGGTAGCATTCAGCACCAGGCTTGGCGGATTTTCCGCAAAAGAGTCATGGATGAAACTCGTGCTGCTTTTGTCCTTGAGGCTGCTTACAAAGATGCTTACGCAGCCAATTCCCCGTTTTGCCAAGGCATCTATCAGGGCATCAACGGGCGCGGTTTGGGCGCCCTCGAGGACGGAGCGATAGAAGATGAGCCCCGTTATCTGTTTGCCAGTTGTGCTGCGATAGATTCCCGCGGGTGGCAGCGCTTCGGCGGGGATTGGAATTTCACTCGCTTCAAGCAGATGCTTGCAATAGTCCAAGAATTTTGCAGCGTTGGGCTGACCGCCCGCCACCAGGTATTGGCGCAGGCGC
>JAHFPK010000061.1 GCA_023266715.1 Hyphomicrobiales bacterium
GTCATGGGGCCCAACTCCCGCGAGTTGCTTCAGAAACTTTCAGGTACTGATTTGTCAAATACTGCATTTCCCTTCGGCACGTCGAAGGAAATTGAAATCGGTTATGCGCGGGTGCGGGCTTCGCGCATTACCTATGTGGGCGAATTGGGCTGGGAACTTTACATTCCGGCTGAATTTGCGGCCCATGTATTTGAACGCTTGATTGCGGCGGGCGGCGAGTTTGGCCTGACGCCGGCCGGCATGCACACCATGAACAACTGCCGTACTGAAAAAGCCTATCGCCATTGGGGCCATGACATCAGCGATGAGGAAACACCCATTGAGGCGGGCCTGGGATTTGCGATTTCCTGGGACAAGAAAAGTGGCTTCATCGGGCGCGAGGCCCTGCTGAAACAGAAGACCCTGCCCGCATTGCCTAAGCGCATGGTGTGCCTGGCGCTTGAAGACAACAGCAAGACGGCCCCGATGATGTATCATGAGGAACCAATCTATCGGAACGGTGTTATCGTGGGATCCACCACATCAGGGGCGTGGGGCCACCGGGTTAACCTGTCGCTCGGAATGGGCTATGTGAATAACAAAGACGGCGTTACCAAGGACTGGATTGAAAGCGGCAAGTGGGAAGTTGAACTGGCATGGAAACGCTACGGCATGAAAGTGCAATTGCAGAGCTTCTACGATTCCAAGGGAGAGCGGATAAAGGCTTGAGGTGAAATGCCCTACGGCGTCCATTCCTTGAAATCTCCTGCCCTGGTTTCAAGGGAATCGCGGAGTTTCAATTTTCGAGCCTGGACCTTTGATATCAGGTCCATATGCGGGCTTGCGTCAATTTCCAAAGCCATGGCCCAGCAATTCTCCCGCGACGTCATCCAGTAGTCCGGATCATATTTTCCAATATCGAAAGGTTTTGAAACGCGGCGCAGGGTCTTGTGTTTTTCCCGCACATATTCATGGAAGTAGCTCATGGCGAGTTCGCGGGGGGTGAGATAGACGGGATCGCGCCAACGCAGCCAGATAGAGTTGCTCTTGGAAATGGCGCCCCAGTGCCTGCCCTGTTTGAACAGGGCCAGCACATGATCGTCGTCGCCTGAAGCCTGGAAATCCATGAGTAGTGCTGGTCTGCCTTGGAGCAGCAGGGCTGATGCAGCGATGAAGGCGCCTTCGATACAGTGGCAGCGGTTCATCTGCAATGCTACCCGTGCTGAATAGCATGTGTCGCCCTGGGGTTCAAAATTAATCGGAATGTTGGTAAGAAAATCCTGAATCTTTTCAGGGGTGCTCAGCTTGCGGAAGATCGCAATTTCTTCGCGCGTCAGGCCAATCACCCCCGCAAGGGCGCGATCAAAAACCATGCGCTACAATCCGCTGCCATCATTGCGGTTTATAGAATAATCGCGCCTGGCCGCGAGAATTGAAACGGAATAGCCGGCAACGACATCAATCAGCGCCATGACCGTGAGAAAGAAGAAGGTTGCAGTTCCGCAAAAGGGCACGAGAAGAAATTCCACCAGCGCTACGATGAATGTGGCGGTGGAAAGCATGTGATCAATGATTGTGCCCGCGCCCAGCCTTGCTGCCTTTATGATTTCGAAAAACAAGGCGACAAGGCCAGCCATGACAAAAAAGTCACCGACCTTCAAATAGAATTCGGCTTCGGAAGGCAGCGTGCCATCCCAAACGAGAGACTCGGAATCCATCCATTGGCCCGTAATGCCCAGGATGTTGAAGGCGATGATGACAAGGGCTAGCGCGGGAAAAGACAGGATATAACGCATGGCGGGCCTCCGATTAGCGAACTCATTTAGAGCAAGTGTTGCGATTCCCACAAAACAGGTTTGCAACGGAATTCAAATAAATTGTTCTTTATTACGAACGGCAAATAGCCTATACAGAACGGATAATAACTAGGAGAGGCTGTTATGACACTTCAACTTGGCGATATTGCTCCCGACTTTGAAGCCGAAACCACCGAAGGCAAGATCAAGTTCCATGAATTCATCGAAGGCTCGTGGGCGGTTCTTGTCTCCCACCCCAAGGACTTTACCCCTGTCTGCACCACGGAGCTCGGCTCCATGGCGAAACTGAAGCACGAGTTTGACAAGCGCGGCGTGAAGCTGATTGGCATCTCGGTTGATTCAGTTGACGATCACCAGCGCTGGAAGAACGACATCAAGGATGTGACCGGCGCGCAAGTGAATTATCCCATGATTGGCGATAGCAATCTCACGGTTGCCAAGCTCTATGGCATGATCCATCCCAATGCATCCGGCGATGCCAAGGGCCGTACCGCGGCTGACAATCAAACGGTGCGCAATGTCCTGATCATAGGGCCGGACAAGAAGATCAAGCTGATCCTCACCTACCCCATGAGCACCGGACGTAATTTCAACGAAATCCTGCGGGTGATTGATTCATTGCAATTGACCGCAACCAAGTCCGTGGCAACGCCTGCCGACTGGAAACAGGGCGAGGACGTGATCATTCTGGCATCGGTTTCCGATGACGCGGCCAAGGAAAAATTTCCCGGCGGCTGGAAGACCTTGAAGCCGTATCTGCGGCTCGTTCCGCAACCGGGTGCAAAGTAACACTTTCTCCCACACTCCCTGCACAAACTGGCCCCGGAAAATATTTTCCGGGGTTTTTCGCTGGATGGTCCCTGCTTTATTGAGAGGAAATTACTACTACACGTTGAATTTAATTCTAGGGCATGTAGGGCTTCGATGGGGGGGATTTTGCCCTTGGCGGCTGGTACCCAGCCCAAAGGGCCGGAAATCCCGTCAGCAACGCTCTCTGCGAGTTTAAAGACCTATTCTAGGTTTATAGTCCTGATTCTTTTCGCCGCTGCAGAAGCCGGATCAGAATATTAATTGCCGCTGGCAACGTGGCCGCTGTTTGTGGTGGACTGCTTTGCCAAAGCAACCCATTGCAGGGGGTTGCTGTGGGACTGGCGTTTCAGGAATTTATAGTGGGTATCGTTCCAGCGCAGAACTTCGTCGACGCGGTTATCCAGAATGTAATCACCGGCATCAGTGGTGATGGTGAGAACAGCATGGCCTTCGCCCTTCTCGTCCAGGACAACGGTGATGAGCAGGGCTTCAGCGGAGAAACCCAGCTCTTCAAGATTGCGCTTCTTGAGAAGCACGTAGTCTTCGCAATCGCCGGCATCGGTCGGATAGGCCCAATGCTCGTCTTCGCCATAGAGATCCTGATCGCTAATCGGGGCGATCCTGCCATTTATATAACTGTTAACGACGTAAAGCAGGTTCCAGCGCTCCGGCGACATGGAAATCCGTTCCTGCTTGTTGCTAAGTGTCTTGCAGTCTTGAGGGTGTGCCGCACAGAATTTCACAAATCCCACAGGCGGCAGGGTATTGCCGTATTCGGGGGCCTCATATTTCATGGCAACGCCAAAGGCCGAAGCGCTAAATGAAACGCACAAACACACAACCGCGCTTGAAATAACTGCTGCCCGAAACCGCATGCTGCCCCTGCACCCCATTTACCCCGCATTCAAATAATAGAATTTTGGCTGGCCGGGTAAACATAATTAACAAATAGTTAACGGGAAAGATCCGGGTTACGTTTTTACCACCACTTCGGGGCCTGATAACCGCCTGCCACCTGCTCAATGGCCGCTGCAGTCTTGAATAGTGTCTCTTCATCAAAGGCCTTGCCGATCAGCTGAAGACCAAGCGGCAGGCCATCATTTGAAACACCGGCGGGAACAGCAATGCCGGGAAGGCCTGCCATGTTGACCGTCACGGTGAAGATGTCGTTCAAATACATCTGCACGGGATCGCTGATTTCACCGGGCGCAAAGGCAGGGCTTGGCGTCGCGGGCGTCAACACCACATCCACCTTGGCCCAAGCCTGCTCGAAGTCGCGCTTGATCAGGGTACGAATCTTCTGGGCGCGGACATAGTAGGCATCGTAGTAGCCAGCCGAGAGGACATAGGTGCCGATCATGATACGGCGCTGCACTTCCGGGCCAAAGCCGGCGGCGCGGGAATTTTCATACATATCCACAATATCATCGCCGGGTACGCGCAGGCCGTAACGCACGCCATCATAACGGGCGAGATTAGACGAGGCCTCGGCAGGAGCCACGATATAGTAGGCTGGCAGCGCGTATTTCGTATGGGGTAGCGAGATTTCGATGATCTCGGCGCCCTGCTCTTTCAGCCATTGGGCGCCTCTATTCCATAGGTCTTCAATTTCTGTGGACATGCCGTCGGCGCGGTATTCCTTGGGAATGCCGACACGCAGGCCGTTGATGGATTTGCCGATCGCCTTTTCATAATCGGGCACTGGAAGATCAACGGAAGTCGTATCCTTGGGATCAACGCTTGCCATGGACCTCAGCATGATGGCGGCATCTCTTACGTCGCGCGCAATGGGGCCTGCCTGGTCAAGGCTTGAGGCGAAGGCCACGATGCCCCAGCGGGAACAGCGACCATAGGTGGGCTTTATCCCCACGGTGCCGGTAAAGGCTGCGGGCTGGCGAATGGAGCCACCGGTATCGGTGGCGGTTGCTGCGGCACAGATATGGGCGGCAACGGCTGAAGCCGAACCGCCTGATGATCCGCCAGGGACAAGCGAAGCGTTTGAATTTTTTCGCCGCCAGGGGTTGATGACATTGCCGTAATAACTTGTCTCATTGGAGGAGCCCATGGCGAACTCATCCATGTTGAGCTTGCCCAGCATCACCGCGCCATCGCGCCAAAGATTGGAAGTGACGGTGGACTCGTATGTCGGCTTGAAGCCGTCGAGGATATGGCTGCACGCCTGTGTATGAATGCCTTTGGTTGCGTAGAGATCCTTGATGCCCAGTGGAATGCCTTCCAGCGCGCCGCCTTCCCCATTTGCCAATTTTGCATCGGAGGCTTTTGCCATTGTGCGCGCCTTGTCCGGGGTCTCTACGATATAGGCATTGAGGATGCGGGCCTTTTCGATGGCTGCGATATATGCTTCAGTCAGTTCGAGGGCCGAAAATTCTTTTTTGCGCAGGCCTTCACGCGCCGTAGCAATGGTGAGCGAAGTAAGATCGTTCATTCGATCACCTTCGGCACGAGGAAATAATCATCTTCGGCAGCGGGTGCGTTTTCCACGACATCATGGGGATAGTTGCCGTCGGTCACAACATCTTTGCGTTTTTTCATCTTGACGGTGACAACTGACGTCATTGGCTCGACGCCATCGACATTCACTTCGTTCAATTGCTCAATCCAATGGAGAATAGAGTTCAATTCGTCGGCAAGGCGCTCAACATTTTCTTCCTTCACCTTGATGCGGGCAAGTTTTGCAACCCGCCGCACGGTGGCCTGATCAACTGACATAAGCAACTGGTCCCGTTAAGATTCTGCGGGAGGGGATAGCAGCCTAGCGCGCTTCACGGCAAGGTGGAATCATCTTGCCGCAAAGGAATCGCGCCAAATCAATATGTTGGAGCAAGTCCTATCGGCGAAATCATGCAACTTCGCCGGGATTTGCTCTAATGGCGAACCTGCAACTTTGCTTTCTGCTGGCCACTGGCATCAAAATTGTCTTCCCTGAGCCAAGCTTCGAAAGCGGTCCTCGCTGCGGGCCATTCCTTGTCAAGCATGGCATACCAGGCCGTGTCACGGTTGCGGCCCTTGACAATGAAGTGCTGGCGGAAAATGCCTTCAAAGGTAAAACCGAAGCGCCCGGCGGCCTTGCGTGATGGGGCATTCAGAGCATCGCACTTCCACTCCAGGCGACGCACGCCCAGGTCGCCAAAGCAGTGGCGCATCATAAGGTAAATGGCTTCGGTGCCTTCCCGGGTATCCTGCAAACCGGGCGACATCCAGATATGGCCAATTTCGATGACGCCATTGGCGGCATCGTTGCGCATGAAGGAACCCAAGCCGCAGGCTTTGCCCGTGTCCCTGCGGACAAAGGCATAGAACCAGGGGTCGCGGGCCGCTTCGCGGGCCTTTACCCATTCGGTGAATTCTTCAAGGGAGGCGAAGGGGCCATAACCGAGATAGGTCCAGATATGGCCTTCGGGGTCTTTGCCGTCAAAGGAGGCATAAAGATCGGCTGCGTGCTTGGCAGCGGAGACGTGATCGAGCCAGATCCAGCGTCCGTGCAGGGGGCGCATGTCCGGCACGTTGCCCACGGGCAGCGGGTCCACAATTGGGCCAACGGGCCGTTCTACCTTTTTTGCCATTTCGGGCCTTCCTGCAAATAGTGTGGGGCTATGCAATAACGCTGCTTTACCTGTTTGCCAAATCGTCTAGTAGAAGCCCATGTCCACCCACCTTCTGGCCCTCCAGTCCGCTTTGGAAAAATTGCCGCAGACTTCGCGCCTGATGGGACTGGATTTGGGCACCAAGACCATTGGTGTTGCGACAAGTGACCTCACCCGGCAAATCGCGACACCAGTCACCACCATCAACCGAACCAAGTTTACGCCGGATGCAACGGAACTTCTCAAAATTGCGGTTCAAGAAAATGTAGGCGTGCTAGTCTTAGGGTTACCGATCAATATGGATGGAACCGAGGGTCCACGGGCGCAGGCCACGCGCGCCTTTGCGCGCAATTTAGCGAAGCTAACACCTCTCTCCATTGTGTTTTGGGATGAGCGGCTTTCGACGGCGGCGGTTGAACGCATGTTGATAGATGCGGATGCCTCGCGGGCTACACGCGATAAAGTGGTTGATAAGCTGGCGGCCGCCTGGATACTTCAGGCTGCACTTGATGCCCTGAGGCAGGCATGATCCAGTCTTTCATCGCTTTGCTTCCAGTTTTTGTCGTCATTCTCGTGGGCTTCGGCCTGCGCCGCAGCGGGCTGATAGCGGAAGACCATTGGAGTGCGGTTGATCACGTTTGTTACTACGTACTTTTCCCTGCGATCATCTTCAAGGAAATAGCTGCGGCAGATTTTTCCAATGTTCCGGTGTGGTCGATGGCCTTTGCCATGATGCTTGGCATTTCCACCATGTTTACCCTGTTGCTCATTTTGCGTCGGCCGCTTATTTCGGTTTTGAATCTAAGCGGCCCACAATTCTCCAGCCTGTTTCAGGGGGCCACGCGCTGGCACACCTTCATAGCGCTCGCCATTATTCCCATTTATTTCGGGCAGCCGGCCCTGGCTCTTGGTGGCTTGAGTGCTGCAGCCATGACGCCACTGCTCAACATCGTAAATGTGGGCGTGATTTCCGTTCATGGCTCCGGCGTCAAGATGAATGCCAAGGCGATGGCACTTTCCATTCTCAAGAACCCTTTCGTTTTGTCCTCCCTTGGTGGCGTGCTGTGGAAGGTTTTGCATTTGCCCATGCCCGCAATGGGGGTTCAGGTCCTGGATACGATAGGCAGAGGCGCATTCGGCCTAGCGCTTTTGACCGTAGGTGCCGGTCTTCGTATTGATGAGGCACTTTCGACCAAGGGTCCAGTGGTTGTGGCCACTTTCCTTAAACTGTTGGCGATGCCGGTTTTCATGGCTTTATGGCTGTGGATTCTGGGCGTTTCCGGGGAAGCGGCAGCCGTGGCCATTCTCTGCGGGGCTGTTCCTACGGGTTCCGGTGCATATTTGCTAGCCAAGCAAATGGGGGGCGATGCCCCCATGATTGCCAGCATTCTGACCCTGCAGGTCATCTGTGCGGCTGTCACAATTCCCTTGGTATTAAGCCTCTTGGGTTAATTTTCCACAGGCCAGCGATCTCCTCTTGCGGGGTTAGAGATTCGCCCCTACACAGCCACTTTTAATGATATCGCCATCCGAACGCCCCAAGCTTCTCAAAGGCCAGCACCTGTTGGCGGTTGATGATATTTCCCCCCTTGAAATCAAAGCCCTCCTCGATCTGGCCCAATCCTATGTGAGCGAGGACAACAAGCCCCGGCGGCGAAATCCTATTTTGCATGGGCAAACCCAGGTCAACCTTTTTTTTGAAGCTTCCACCCGCACGCAGAGTTCATTTGAGATTGCCGGCAAGCGCCTGGGCGCCGATGTTATGAACATGGCCATGTCGTCTTCTGCCATTTCGAAGGGCGAAACGGTTCTGGATACGGCCATGACCATCAATGCCATGCGTCCCAATTTTCTGGTGGTACGGCATCAATCCTCCGGTGCGGTTGAGTTGCTTGCGCAGAAGGTTTCCTGCTCTGTGATCAATGCGGGTGACGGCCAGCATGAACACCCGACACAGGCGCTTCTCGATGCCCTCACCATTCGCCGCCGCAAGGGTGTGATCGAAGGGCTGACGGTGGCTATCTGCGGTGACATTCTTCATAGCCGGGTTGCCCGCTCCAACATTCACATGCTGAACAAGCTGGGGGCACGAGTTCGCGTTGTAGCCCCCTCCACCCTTCTGCCAACCGGCATTGCGAACTTCGGCGTTGATGTCCACCGCAATATGCGCGACGGGCTTGAGGGGGCGGATGTGGTGATGATGCTGCGCCTGCAGCTGGAGCGCATGAGCGGAGCTTTCGTTCCTTCGCAGAGGGAATACTATCGTTTCTACGGCTTGAATGAAGAGAAGCTACGCTATGCCAAGCCTGATGCGCTGGTCATGCATCCCGGACCCATGAACCGGGGCATTGAAATTGACTCCAATGTTGCCGATGGGGCGCAATCGGTTATCCGTGAACAGGTGGAAATGGGCGTGGCAGTGCGCATGGCGGTACTTGATGCGCTGTCGCGCAATTGGCAGGCGGGAGCGAAATCATGATGTCTCCTGCCACCAAACAATCGACGCAACGCAAGGCCTATTTGAATGCCAGCATCGTGGCCCCGGCCCAGGGTTTGAATGGGCGGGGCGGCATATTGGTTGAAGATGGCTGGATACTGGCCGTTGGCCCCAAGGTGACCAAGGAGTCGATTGGCGCTGGCACTATGAGTTTTGATTGTGCCGGCGCAACACTCATTCCCGGTCTCATCGACATGCGCGTGTTTACCGGTGAACCGGGGACAGAATATCGTGAAACTCTGGCCACAGCTTCCGAAGCGGCAGCGGCTGGTGGCGTGACCACCATGATCGTCATGCCCAATACGCAACCTGTCATCGACGACGCGGCGATTGTGGATTTCATTTTGCGGAGAGCGCGGGATACGGCACTCGTGCGGGTAGCCCCCATGGCTGCCATAACCAAGGGCCTTGCTGGCGAATTGATGAGCGAGATCGGCGGGTTGAAAGAGGCTGGCGCTGTTGCCGTGACCGATGGCACCCACTGTGTTGCCAATGCCAATCTTTTCCGCCGTGCGCTGACCTACGCCAAGGATTTTGACATGCTGCTAGTGCAGCATGTGGAAGAATCCAGCCTCTCCACAGGTGTCATGAACGCATCGGAAACGGCTTCGCGTCTCGGTCTGGCCGGCAATCCCGCGATGTCCGAAGTGATCATGCTGGAGCGTGATATCCGCCTGGTGGAAATGACCGGTGCCCACTATCATGCGGCGCAGATTTCCTGTGCTACATCGCTGGAGGTAATTCGCGGTGCCAAGGCCAAGGGCCTGCCGGTGACTTGCGGAGTGTCAATTCATCATCTGACACTGAATGAAAATGATATCGGAGCCTACCGCACCTTCTTCAAGCTCTCGCCGCCTTTGCGCAGCGAGGATGATCGCCGCGCCCTTGTGGCGGGTGTAGCGGATGGGACGATTGACGTGATCGTATCGTCCCACGATCCGCAGAGTGCGGATACGAAACGCCTGCCTTTTGCCGAAGCGGCCTTCGGGGCCATTGGTTTGGAGACCATGCTATCCGCTTCACTTGGACTTTATCACAATGAAAACATGGTTTTAGGCCGCCTGGTTGAAGCCATGTCGTCAAAGCCTGCCGAAATTCTGGGACTGGAAACGGGCCGTCTGGCGCCGGGTGCGCCTGCTGACTTTGCGGTGGTGGATCTCAATCTGAACTGGACGGTGGACGAAACCAAGCTTCATTCGCGCTCCAAGAACTCACCGCTCGAAGATCGCACTTTGGAAGGCCGCGTCATTGAAACGGTCGTTGCGGGGCGTACAGTTTACGCATACGCTCGTTAGCATCATGGTTGAAACTGTTGCCGTTCTCATCGGCTATCTTTTTGGGAGCATACCCTTTGGACTCATTCTGACCAAGACCGCAGGGCTTGGAGACGTGCGTAACATTGGCTCCGGCAATATCGGGGCCACCAACGTTTTGCGCACGGGCAATAAGAAAATTGCTGCACTCACGCTTTTGCTTGATGGCTTGAAAGGTGCTGCACCTGTTTTGCTCCTGAATTATTTTGGCGGACCGCAAGCCGGCATGATTGCCGGACTCGCCGCCATGGCAGGGCATATTTTTCCAGTTTGGCTGGGCTTTAAGGGCGGCAAGGGCGTGGCAACAAGCCTTGGCGTCCTTTTCGGTTTGTACTGGCCGCTTGGGCTGATTTTCATTGGTGTCTGGCTTGCTCTCGCCTTCACATTTCGTATTTCATCGCTCGCCGGACTTGCGACCTCCGCTCTTTCGCCGCTTTGGGCTTATCTCCTCGGGTGCAGCAAAGAACTTGTGCTCTCCACAATTATTATTGCCGTTGTCATTTGGATTATGCACCGAGCCAATATCGCGAGACTATTGAAGGGCGATGAGCCCAAGATTGATCTCGGAAAAAGAGTTTGATCAATGCAATTGCTGGACCAGACGCAGCGACGCGATTGGATCCGGCTCAGCCAAAGCGAAAATATCGGGCCAGCAACCTTCCGCCAGTTAATCGGCCGGTACGGCAATGCCAATGCAGCTCTCGAAGCACTGCCAGAGCTCTCCGTGAAAGGCGGCTTGGCCCGGCCCATTCGGATATTTTCAATTGATGACGCAGAAGCCGTTATGGAACGGATGGAAGAACTAGGTGCGTCTTTTGTCGCGGCAGGAGAAACGGGCTATCCGCCTTTGCTCGATCATATTCCGGGCGCACCTCCCCTTCTCTGTGTGACGGGAAACCTCGCGCTTGCGGACCTGCAAGCGGTTGCCATTGTGGGTGCCCGCAATGCGTCAGCTGGGGGCAGAAAATTTGCCCGCCAGCTATCAGCGGAACTCAGTGAAGAAGGGTATCTCGTGGTTTCAGGTCTGGCCCGCGGCATTGATACGGCGGCACATGAAGCAGCACCCAATGGGCGAACCGCCGCAGCCATCGCCGGCGGCATTGATAATGTTTACCCGCCGGAGAATGCCGGCTTGCAAAAACTTATCGGTGAGAATGGCTTGCTGTTGACTGAAATGCTGCCGGGCACTGTGCCGCGGGCAGAGCATTTTCCACGGCGCAACCGCATTATCTCGGGCATGTCACGGGCCATCATTGTGGTGGAAGCAGCTTTGCGCTCGGGTTCGCTTATTACAGCCCGGCTTGCCGGAGAACAGGGACGCGATATCTTTGCGGTGCCAGGCTCGCCGCTTGACCCCCGCGCCGAAGGGACAAACAAACTCATCAAGGAAGGGGCAACGCTTCTGACGCGCAGTGCTGAGGTGATCGAAAGCTTGAGGACTG
>JAHFPK010000062.1 GCA_023266715.1 Hyphomicrobiales bacterium
ATTACCCACCCTGACTGTAGCTTTTAGCCCTAAAAAACTGACATTCGTTCCTCCACGGGGGCGAATAATTTTCAATCGCCAAATTCAGAAGCTTGAGCAAGCTCGGATCCTTAATTTGGCAGGCATTCCGATACCCCATTGCGAAATGTTCCGCCCAGGCATGGCCCTTGACCCTGCGATTTGGGGAGACATAGTGCTTCTTAAGCCAGCACCACTCTATATGACATCCCATGGTGACAGCATTCAAATATTCCGTCGATCAAGACTAGCTTCTATGAACATGAGTGACTTTCCGGTAAATCACCTTTTGCGCAGCGCACCGATGATAGTTCAGAAATTTGTCGATACGGGGCTATATCCTTGCAAATATCGCGCCCTTACGCTTTGTGGCGAGGTGCTTTACGCCCAGTTTAGAAAGCTTGTAGCGCCAAGGCCTGACTTGTCATCCTCTGATGACGTACTGCTTTCCGCCCAAGTGGCCACTTCAGGTGGTTCATGCCAGTATTTTCACGACGACTATCCCGACGTAGTTTCATTTGCGAAAAGAGTTGCAAGTGCCTTTCCAAATATTCCTCTGCTCGGGGTCGACATCATAAGAGACGTTGTCAGCCAAGAGTTATGTGTCCTGGAGGTGAATGCTGGTGGAAATACATGGCATTTTTCATCCAAAATGTGGGATGAACGTCGTCGGCTTCACCCTGAAGTAGTTGAAGGAACGAAAAAACAATATAATGCCTTTGATACGGCCGCCAAATCACTCATAAGTGCAACCCGTCGTTGGGCTTCCTGATCTGTAGTTCATTATCTTGATCTGCAAATACGCGCCCGGTATCGTGATCACCGTATTGCTTGGGCTGCTGCCGATAGTTTCGATCGCCGTGCCCATTGTGGTAAGGCGGCCGTTGAAATCTTAGGATCGGAAGCCTTTATGGTCCCCAGCAAATTGCATAATACTTAGTTGTTTCAATATGATCCCCAAGACTCTTGGCCGAGACATCATTTAATAATTGCGCCAGATCGACTCCGGGAACTTTTCGGACCTTCGCGCGTTAACTTGTGAGCAACCCCATGTTGCTGGTCTGCAAACTTGCGCCTCACAGCATTTCTGATTGACCTCATACTATTTTGGAGTTGAATTGACGATGCTGCGTCAGATTGGAAAACGTATAGGGCAAAACCCTTCTGCGTGGGACGATACCCAGCCAATCAGTGCGGAAATCTTCGGCCTCGAGCGGTCAAAACAACACGCGCGCAGTCTGGCCGAGTCGCAGCTCATCACCGATCATCCGCCACGGGTCTATTCGATCATTGACCGGCTTAACGACAATGCAGCGGCATTGCTGGCGGCCTACCGAGAAATCTGCGCAGCCATTGCCGAGGGCAAAACCATCACGCCTGCCGCCGAGTGGTTGGTGGACAACTACCATCTTGTTGAAGAACAAATCCTGCAGACCCGGGCAGACCTTCCGCCTGGTTTCTACAGGCAATTGCCAAAACTCGCCGAAGGTCCGCTGGCCGGCCACCCACGCATTTTCGGGCTTGCCTGGGCCTATGTAGCGCATTCCGACAGCCGTTTTGATCCAGTTACGCTTACCGATTTCGTGAATGAGTACCAACTGATACAGCCACTCATGATCGGCGAACTATGGGCCGTGGCGATCAGCCTGCGATTGATTCTCATTGAAAACTTGCGGCGCATATCACAACGCATCATGGCGGCGCGGCGTGCCCGAGAGGCGGCGGACAAGTTTGCCGATCAAGTACTTGATCTTGATGACAAGCAAACAAATATCGCGGAGCTTTTCAGTAAGGCAGAAGAGCAAAATATTTCTCCGCCATTCGCAGTCCAACTGATTCAGCGGCTGCGAGATCATGATGCTATGGCCATCCAAATGCTTGAGTGGCTGAGACTCAAGACGGAAACGCTCGGCTATTCCTTCGAGTCTGCGGTAGGAGATGAACACCATCGCCAGGCGGCGGCCAACGTTACTGTGCGTAATATTGTTACCAGCATACGGTTCATTTCTGATGTCAATTGGGAGGTATGGTTTGACAGCGTCAGTCTGGTGGACCAGTTGCTGCGCACTCATCCGAGTTACGGCGAGATGGATTTTCCAAGTCGTACTATCTACCGCACGGCGATAGAAGAATTATCGCGCGGATCCAACCAAGGTGAGTTGAGCGTTGCGCAACGCGCCATAGATCGTGCCATGGAAGGGAATGGTGAGACTGCCGCTGACGACCCCGGGTATCATCTCATTGGACCTGGCCGCGCCAATTTTGAATCTGGTTTAGGATTCAAGCCGCCGCTGCTTCGGCGCGTGAGAAAAGCCATCCACGCATTCGGGTTGCCGGGCTATCTTGGGAGCATTGCGACGCTAACTGTCACGGCAGTGTTTGTTGGCATCTTTCCCTTGCTTCAGCCTGGTGTACCCCTGACCCCGTTGATTTTATTGGCACTGATTGCGCTGTTGCCAGCGTCCGATGTTGGCATGGCAATTGTCAATTTCATGGTGACACGTCTGATGGACGCAGCAGTCATTCCAGGCTTGGCGTTGCGCGAAGGGGTGCCAAAGCAGTTTCGCACGATGGTTGTCGTACCATCACTTCTCACCTCGCATGACGACATCGAAGAATTGATCGATCGGCTTGAAGTTCATTTTTTGTCGAATGCCGATGGCGAACAGTATTTTGCGCTCCTCACCGACTGGACTGACGCGACCACGGAACACGCGCCCGCCGATTCTGCATTTCTGAACACAGCATTGGACGGAATTTTCCGTCTCAACTTGCGCCATAACACAGATCGATTTTTACTCTTGCACCGCTCACGACAATGGAATCCGCAACAAAACAAATGGATGGGATGGGAACGCAAGCGCGGCAAGCTTCATGAATTGAACCGCTTGCTCCGCGGCGCAGTTGATACAACTTTTATCGTCATCGGCGGAAAACTTCCGGAGGCGGTCCGGTTTGTCCTAACCCTCGATGCTGATACAAAACTCCCGCGCGATGCCGCGCGCAGGCTGGTGGGAAAGTTGGCGCATTCGCTCAATCGACCGAAGTTCGACGAGACTACCGGTCGCGTCGTTGAAGGCTATGGAGTCCTGCAGCCGCGCGTTACGCCTTCGCTGCCCATCGGGCATTATGGGTCGCTTTTTCAGCGCGTTTTCTCTTCGTCACGTGGCATCGACCCCTATGTTTTCGCAGTATCGGACGTCTATCAGGATCTCTTCGGCGAAGGATCATTTGCCGGCAAAGGCATCTATGACATCGATACTTTTGAAGCTGCATTGGAAGGCAAAATTCCCGAAAATTCCGTGTTGAGCCATGATCTTTTTGAGGGTGTTTTTGCCCGCGCTGCCCTGGTCACCGATATTGAAGTTGTTGAAGAATTCCCGGAACGTTACGGGGTTGCGGCCACACGGCAACACCGTTGGGTGCGCGGCGACTGGCAATTGTTGCCTTGGATGCTCGGCTGGCGATCAACGGTCCCGCGCGGTTCCAAGGCGGGGATACCCGCGCTTGGGCTCTGGAAAATGATCGACAATTTGAGGCGCTCGTTGACTCCTGTCGCCACCTTATGCGGACTTTTTTTGAGCTGGATTCTTTTGCCTGCCGGGCTGGCAGTGGCATGGACAGTATTTATTGTTCTCATTGGCCTTATTCCGCCACTGCTTCCTGCACTTTCCGGAATGGTGCCGAAGCGCCTGCCAACTACGGTCGCCAGCCGGATCAAATCATCCTTTGGGGACTTTGTTCACGCTTTTGCCTTGGCTGGCGCGAACCTAATATTTCTCGGTCATCAGGCCGGCCTCATGGTTGATGCCATTGGGCGCACAATTTTCAGGCTCACGGTAAGTCGTAAAAACCTACTCGAGTGGACGACTGCGGCGCAAGCTGCATCAAATCATACACTCACTGTTATTGGAAACTATCTCCTCATGTCAACCAGCATAGCTGCCGGAATATTGGCAGTTGCCATAGCGGTCTATCGCGCCGACAGCATCTGGGTTGTTGTGTGGCCATTTGCCGTATCGTGGTTTGCAGCACCGGCTGTGGCCGTCTGGATGAGCCGTTCGCCAAAATTGGAAGACGAGTTGGAATCATCACCAGAGGATCGCAAAACTTTGCGCATTGTAGCGCGGCGGACTTGGAGGTTTTTTGAAACCTTTGTCACGCCAACTGAAAACATGCTTCCTCCCGACAATTTCCAGGAAGACCCCAAACCGCTGATCGCCCATCGCACATCACCAACCAATGTCGGGCTTTATCTCTTGTCCGTGGCCAGTGCGCGGGAATTCGGTTGGTTGGGCCTCAGCGACGCGGTTGGAAAGATTGAGGCAACGCTAGCCACAGTCAAGCGCTTAGAGAAGCACCGGGGTCACCTCTACAATTGGTACGACACAACAAGCCTGCAGCCCCTTGATCCGAAATATGTTTCCACCGTTGATAGCGGCAATCTCGCTGGGCACCTGATTGCACTTGCAAATTGCTGCTCCGCTTGGATCGTTGAACCCAACAACTTCAGCGCAAATCTCGACGGAATCGATGACGTACTTGATATTTTGCTGAAAGACATTGCATCGATTCCCAATGACCGCCACCTTCTGAAGCCAACCCGCAAGCATTTGGAATCTCAACTGTCGGCCCTTCAGCGGTCAATCGATAAGGCGCGCGAATCGCCTGAATATATTTCGGTACGTCTCATCGAGTTCGCGGTTCAATCTGCGAGCATTCACGCGACTGCCACAAATTTTGCGGCAGAACTCGATACAATAGCTGGCGGGCAATTACTTTCCTGGGCAACCGTGCTGCGTGAAACCGTTGAAAGCCATTTCAAAGACGCCTCGTTCGGACTGGAAGCAACAAACGCAACAAAGAGACGATTGGAGACCATCATTGTCGAGATGCGGGAATTGGCTCTTGGAATGGACTTCGGATTTCTTCTGGAGCCGCAACGCCTGCTATTGTCGATTGGATACCGTATGGCCGAAAGCACGCGTGACGAAAACTGCTACGATATGCTGGCATCGGAAGCGCGATTGGCAAGTTTCTTCGCAATTGCCAAGGGCGATTTGCGGACGCGTCATTGGTTCCGGCTCGGGCGCACGGTAACGGCGGTAAGAGGCGGAGCCGCACTCGTCTCTTGGTCGGGGTCAATGTTTGAGTATCTTATGCCGTCATTGGTCATGCGGGCCCCCAGCGCCGGACTCCTCGATCAAACGACTCGACTTGTTGTCCTTCGCCAGATTGCCTACGCCAACGCACTTGGCATTCCGTGGGGCATTTCCGAATCTGCCTTCAGTGCGCGCGACATTGAGCTCACTTATCAATATTCAAACTTCGGCGTACCTGGCCTTGGCCTCAAGCGCGGCCTTGCGGATAACGTTGTCATCGCTCCGTATGCCACAGGCCTGGCGGCGATGGTTGCTCCCCGTTCTGCCGCAAAAAATTATGAACGATTGGCGCGAGAAGGCGGTTGTGGAGATTATGGATTCTATGAAGCATTGGACTTTACGCCGATGCGGCTGCGGAAGGGTGAGACTGTCGCCATTGTGCGCGCCTATTTTGCCCACCATCAGGGCATGACGATTGTGGCGATTCTGAATGCCGTGAAAAACGGTGAAATGCGCAACTACTTTCATGCTGAACCAATGGTTAGAGCAACGGAGCTGCTGCTGCAGGAAAGCGCGCCACGCAACGTACCGGTGACCCATGCAAGGGCGGAGCAATCAAGCGGCGGCACCACTGTGCGTGATGTTGTTTCACCAACGGCACGGGTCTTTACTTTACGTGGTTCTGCATCGCCTGCCACCCATTTGCTTTCGAACGGTCAATACAGCACCATGCTTACGGCGGCGGGTGCCGGTTACAGCACCTGGAATGGGCAAGCCTTGACCCGCTGGCGCGAAGACGGAGTCTGCGATGATTGGGGGTTCTTCGTATACTTACGCGAACCGAAGAGTGGAAAAATCTGGTCAACTGGCCACATGCCCATCGCCGCCGCTGCCGACAGCTACACAGCTTCATTCACCGAAGACAGGGTTGAGATAACGCGTTCGGACGGGAGTTTTACGACCACTTTCGAATGTGTTGTTTCGCCGGAAGACAACGCCGAGGCACGGCGCGTGACCATCGCCAACACAGGATTGTTGGGACGGGACGTTGAACTGACATCCTACGCGGAACTGGTGTTGGCCCAGGCTTCCTCCGACCTGGCACATCCGGCTTTTTCCAAAATGTTTGTTGAAACAGAATTTGTGGCAGAATTCGAAACCCTTGTCGCCACGCGCCGCCGCAGGTCGCCGGGCGATCCGGAAATCTGGATTGCCCAGTTCATGCTTGTGCAAGGTGCTGCCATTGGGGCGCTGGAAATTGAAACGGATCGTGCCCGTTTTATTGGCGTTAGCAACAGTACGCGTATGCCAGCAGCAATGAAAAGCAGCAACGGGCTGTCGAATTCGGTAGGTGCAGTTCTTGACCCCGTATTCGCCATGAGACGTCGAATGAGAATCCCGGCGGGGCGGCAGGTCCGATGCACAATCTGGACGGTGGTGGCGGACTCGCGTGAAGCCGTTCTCGATCTCGTCGACAAGCATCGCCAGGTTGCTGCCTATGATCGTGCTTTGATGCTCGCATGGACGCAGGCGCAGATTCAGCTACGGCACCTGTCGATCGACACTGACGAAGCCCATCTCTACCAGACCCTTGCCAGCCATCTCATCTATGCAAATGCGGCGCTCCGTGCTCCGGCAAAAATCCTGTTACAGGGCATGGGGTCACAGTCGGCGCTTTGGCCACAGGGCATCTCAGGAGACTGGCCAATTCTACTGGTTCGCATAGATGAGGTTACGGATATTGAACTCGTGCGCCAACTCTTGCATGCCTTCGAGTACTGGAAAACCAAAAGGCTCAAGGTGGATCTTGTGATCCTCAATGACCGCGCTTCATCCTACGCGCAAGACTTGCAAGGGACCATTGAAGCGCTGGTCCGTAAAATCAGCACTCCACGCACGGCGGGCGGGACTGGGGATATGGGGCAGGTTTTCACGCTCAGGGCGGATCTCCTGTCGCAAGAAACGTTACGCGTTCTTCCCGCCGTTGCGCGGGTGGTGTTATTTGGCCGCCGGGGCGATCTCGCGAGCCAACTCCCCAGGCTGCGGGAGACGGCCATTGTGCTGCCAAGTCCGGTGGAGGAATCACTTCGCCTCCAGCCTCTGGCAAACCTTGGAAAAGTCAGCACAAGCCATCTTGAATTTTTCAACGGTTTCGGCGGATTTGCTGAAAACGGGAGCGAATATGTTACGGTTCTCGAAGCTGACCGACCAATTCCCGCCCCGTGGATCAACGTCATTGCAAATCCGTCCTTCGGGTTTCAGTGCGCTGCCGATGGCGGCGGCTACACCTGGTTTGGAAACAGCCGGGAGAACCAAATTACCGGGTGGAGTAATGATCCCGTCAGCAACCGGCTCAGCGAGGCAATTTACGTTCAGGATGAAAGGGACGGGCTTCTCATGACGCCTACCTTGGCGCCATTGAGGTCAGTCAACGGGACCCATATCGCGCGCCATGGCTTCGGCTACAGCGTGTACGAACGTGATGCGCACAAGCTCCGCATGGATCTGCTGCAGATTGTACCCTTGGCGGACTCCGTCAAATTGTCCAGATTAAAGTTGACCAACGATTCGGCATTTACCCGAACTTTGGCTGTGACGTTCTACGCCGAGTGGATTTTGGGGCCATCACGTGGTGCTTCTGCACCTTTTGTGACGACATCTATTGATGAACAAACCGGCGCAATGTTTGCCCGCAATCCCTGGAATACCCAAATTGGCGAACAGGTTGCCTTTGCTGACATGTGCGGCCTGCAAACAGCCTGGACCGGTGACCGGCGGGAATTTTTGGGCCCCTATGGCCGTCTTGCTGCTCCACAAGCCTTGATACCTCGAAAGACGCTGTCAAAGCGGACTGGTGCCGGGTTGGATCCTTGTTGTGCACTGCAGACCAGCGTCACGCTTGAACCGGGTGACTCTGCAGAATTGGTGATCATGCTCGGTGCTGCACCAAATGCCGCTCAAGCCCAGTCCCTGATCGCGCGCTATAGGGCAGGCAATGTTGATGAGGTTCTAGGTGACGTAAAGCGCTATTGGAGCGAGACTTTGGGTGCCGTGCAGGTCAAGACGCCGGACCGCTCGTTCGATATCTTGCTCAATGGCTGGCTTCTATATCAGACTCTTAGCTGCCGCATGTGGGCAAGGTCAGGCTTCTATCAGACCAGTGGAGCCTATGGTTTCCGCGATCAATTGCAGGATTCCTGTGCCTTGCTGACCAGTCGTCCGTCGATTGCGCGGGAGCATATCTTGTGCGCAGCGGCCCGACAATTTGTTGAAGGCGATTTCCAGCATTGGTGGCTTCCCGCCACTGGCATGGGGGTTAGAACGCGTATTTCCGATGATACCGTGTGGCTTGCGAACTGCGTCAGTCAATATGTGAAGGTGACAGGAGACGGGGATATTCTTAACGAGATGGTGCCATTCATCGAAGGCCAATCGCTTTCACCGGGCCAACATGATGCCTTTTTCCAGCCCGTTCTGTCTGAAGAATCCGCCACACTCTATGAACATTGCGCGCGCGCCCTGGATCGCAGCCTGCTCCAAGGCACCCATGGCCTGCCATTGATCGGTACCGGTGATTGGAATGATGGCATGAACAGGGTCGGCGAGGAAGGCAAAGGTGAAAGCGTCTGGCTTGGCTGGTTCTTGCTTACGACCCTGAAAGCCTTTGCCCCGGTAGCAGACGAGCGTGGCGACATCAAACACGCCGCCACTTGGCGCGATCGAATAAAGGGACTTCGCGCCGCACTTGAAAAACACGGTTGGGATGGACGTTGGTATCGCCGTGGATTTTTTGACGATGGCACGCCGCTTGGCTCAGCAGAGAACAAAGAATGCCGCATTGATTCCATTGCCCAGTCGTGGGCTGTCCTGTCAGGGGGTGCTGCACCGGAGCGAGCCGTTTCAGCAATGGATGAATCCTATCAGCAACTCGTTCGCCCGAATGATTCACTTGTGTTGCTATTTACCCCGCCATTTGATGAAACAGCGAAAGATCCAGGCTACATCAAGGCCTATCCGCCTGGCATCCGTGAAAATGGGGGGCAATATACTCACGGTGCTATCTGGTCCGTTTTCGCTCACGCCAAATTGGGCCAGGCAGAACGCGCGCTGAAATTGTTCTCACTGCTCAATCCGATCAATCATTCAAGGACTGAATCAGATGCAAGGACTTATCGCGTTGAACCCTATGTCATCGCGGCGGATGTCTATTCAATGCCACCGCATGTGGGACGCGGCGGCTGGACCTGGTACACGGGTTCTGCCGGCTGGATGTATCGCGCCGGGCTGGAGGCGATTCTCGGTGTGACGCGTGAGGGCAATATGCTGCAGGTCAAACCTTGCGTCGCCAACACCTGGGACGAGTTCGAATTTGCAACGCAGTTCGGTGCCACGCGCTATGAAATCAAGCTGTCACGACATGAAGGCAACGCAGGTCAAATGCTGCCGGAGGTTCAACTCTTGTCTCCTGGTGAGTTTCTGATTTCCCTCAAAGACGAAGGCGGCGTCCGTCGCATTGAATTGTCGCTAAATGCCGTTGAATATAGCGCTAAATTGAAGAGCGGATCCATATGATCCGCCTTGATTCTGGATTGATTTTTATTTGAGTTACTGCAAATCGGTACCCTTCTCGTCAATGCCTTCCCGTTCGCACAATTCGTGAATGGCGGTGCGAACTTCGCCAAGGCGCGACCGTTCTCCGCCAGTCATGCTCTCATCCGCCGCAACATCCAAATCATGGGCGTCAGCTTCCCACCTCTTCAAAACCTTCAGCTTCTGTTTAGGTGTCAACGATTCTGTTTCTACCACTTCCATTGGCAGACTGAAGATTTTCTGGGGGGTGAGCAGGGCCTGATCGTAGTCTTTTGCAGTGAACATGGGAATTTCCTTCGTGAATTGTAAATTGCGGCCAGCCCCTAGTGCTGGCCACCGGGTATTTAGATGCGTCCAAGCCAAGAGTCGATTTCGGCTTTCACCTTATCCTTGGCATAACCATAGCGTTTTTGCAGGCGGCCCTCGAGTTCCTTGCGGCTTCCTTCGATGACATCGAGATCGTCATCGGTGAGTTTGCCCCATTGCTGCTTCACCTTGCCTTGGATTTCTTTCCAGTTTCCTTCAACACGGTCCCAATTCATGATGTTCTCCTATGCTTGTTTCGAGTCAAGCGGTGCCCGACCTCAAAAGTAAACACAGAACTCGCGTCATGGTTCCGTTCGCAGCTACTCCGTTAGGCTGCCGCCCGCGACTTCGTATCGAAAAAGAGGGCTTGGCTGACAACTGCCTTTACCATGTCGGGCATGAATGGCTTGGTGATCAGGAAGGCTGGTTCGGGTTTTTCGCCCGTCAACAATCGCTCAGGGAAAGCTGTGATGAAGATTACCGGCACCTCGAAGTCGAGCAACATCTTATTAACGGCATCTATGCCTGAACTTCCATCCGCCAACTGGATATCTGCGAGCACCAATCCTGGACGCTTAATTGACGCCAGCCGAATTGCTTCTCGCTCGGTTCGGGCCACTCCTGTTACCCGGTGACCGAGGCTTTCCACCAGCGCTTCCAAATCCATGGCAATGATAGGCTCGTCCTCAATGATCAATACGTCGGTAGCGACCTGGTCAACGATTGTTTGGGAGGCTTCTTCCAGCAGGGCCAAAACTTCGGTTGGGTTTCGTTTCAGAATGATGCCGATTTCTTCCTTGGTGAAACCTTCGACCGCCATAAGCAGAAAGGCCTCCCGGGCGCGTGGGGCAATGTTGGCCAACTGGCGTTGGGCCGACGCCTCCCAATCCTGGCCAAGATTGGGTTTTTTCAGGTTCAGGGAGATCGATTCCCACAAACGGCAATAGCTGCGATAGAGCTGGGCCCGCATATTGGGCCCACTTTCAAACTGGGAGGGGTCGGCAATGAGAGCTTCCAGGAGGGCCGCCACGTAGGCGTCACCGCTGTGTTGGCTCCCGGTCAGAGCGCGGGAAAATCGCCGTAAATAGGGCAAATGTGGTGCGATATTGGCTGCAAGACTCATATTTTACCCCTCAGTTTGCATTTTACATGGCGAATTTGGCCTTTCAGCCAGTTCATGTCCAGACTGTTAACGTCTGGTTTGCAATTAAGTTCCAGTCCAGAAAACAAGTTTTTTAAGAAATTGGAACTATTCTGGCTGTTTCGCATTGAGGTATTGGTTCGGACAAGCCACAATACCCAATTGGTTTTCGTGGAAAGCGAACCACCCATTGTTTCAGGTGACCCATGGTTGAAGACGGCAACAAAACGGCAAAACTAAGCAAAAAGACGGTAAAAAAGACTGAAAATATGAACCATGCACCTGCCCAGCCC
>JAHFPK010000343.1 GCA_023266715.1 Hyphomicrobiales bacterium
AGTGTGCTCACGGTCGAGCACGATGCCTACCGATTCGGCTTAGGCCCCCGGGACGAAATGCGCATCATTCTAAGCGCCCGTGGTTACCGGCTAATGGCGGCCGATGTTAAAGATCAGTCTATGCCGTTTGAGGACTGGTGGATTGACCCGCTCGCCTTTCCATACCCAAACGATTACCACTATTTCCAGAGCGACGGCAAAGAATGGTCGGCCATGTTTTCGCCGGAGGCGCGGCCATGAGCACGCCGCTGGCCCATTTCTTCGGTTCGCGCATCTTTGTCATCAACCGCGCCGCCCGCACCGACCGCTGGGCGCACGTCAAGGCGATGATGGCCCAACTGGGCATCACCAACTATCGCCGCTTTGAGGCCCACGAGCCGGTCGAAACCTTCCAAGGACTGCCGGACGGAAACCATGCCTGCGTTTCCTCGCACCGCGACCTTCTGGCCGCCTGCGCGATCAACGACTGGCCCAACATGCTCGTGCTGGAGGATGACTTTAGCGTGCTGCCCACGACCGGCGGCCTGACCACGCAAGGAATCTTCAACCGCGCCGCCGCCGAACTTCCGCCCGATTGGGACATGCTCTACTTGGGGGGCGGCTATGGCTCCGACCCGCAATACCGGCACAGCCGGCACCTAGTCCGCATCAACACCATGATGACCACGTCAAGCTACGCCGTCACGGGGGCCTTCGCCCGCCGCCTGTCCCGCCATATTCATGGGCATGGCCCGATTGACTCACTACTCCACGCGCACACCCCAACCGCCCAAAGCTACTGCATCACGCCGCGCCTCTTCGCCCAATGGACGAGCTACAGCGACCTGACCAACCGCGAGACCGACTACACCCCGAGCATGACCGACCCCCGCCACGAGGAAATGCTCGTCGAGGGCGATTGGGTTGGCTCAGCGCCGCCCATGGGTGACCTGCTCTTCCGTGGCCCGCTCATGCGGCAGGAACTGGCCGGCCCGCACGACATGGACGGCACTGAAGTCATTGTCGGACGCGAAGGGCGCTTCCGCATTACAAAGGTCAGCCTTCTCGACCATCCCGCGCCTTGGCGCTATGGGGAGATTATTACCTATCACTTGCAGAGGGAATAACCCCGCAACAAATAGGGTGTTTAGCCTACAAACAGCACAATAAGCTTGACGGGATTTTTTTACGCCCCCTATACGAATACCGCTGATAATGTCCGGCCCCGAACTCAAGACATAATATATTTCTTTACATTCACTGCACATGGGCGCATTGAGCGTAAAGAATGGTAAAAGAAGCCGTAGTCCCGCCCGCCCCTCGAATCACCGAACGCGATCACGGCGCGGAGATTTCCGCCGGCTGGGGGAAAGGCCCCACGCAGGAGCTTTTCCAGAAGATTCTTTGCGAGGTCGCATCCGGAAAAACCCTGCGCAGCGTGGCCCGCAGCCTTGGAACGGACGAGGCGAGCCTGCGCTATCACATCACGCACGACGCGGCCCTTTTCGCGCAATATCAACGTGCGCGTGCGTGTCAGTCGGAAGCAATGGCGGATGAGATTCTGGCCATCGCCGACGATGCGAGCCAAGACACCGAGACGCGCTACAACGAGCGCGGGGAGGAATACAAGACCGAGGACAAGGAATGGACGAACCGCTCCAAGCTTCGGGTCGATAGCCGCAAATGGCTCATGTCGAAATTGCACCCCCGGCAGTATGGCGAGAAACTGGAGATCGGCGGAAATGCGGCGAACGCTGGCGACCTGAACATAACGGTGAATCTTTTTGACGGCAGCCCGGCGCAAATGAAACTGGCGCGCCCGGTGCAGCCCGATGCGCTCATGGGAGGGACACGCAATGGCAACGGCAACGGCAACGCCCACGACTGAGGCGGCGGAAGTTGTCGCGCCGGCCGCACCCCGCGCCAAACCGCGCAAGGTGAACCTGAACCTGCCGACGCTGTATCCGAAGCAGGATGCGGCGATCAACGACCCGGCGCGCTATGCGTGGATTGAGGCGAGCACCAAGGCCGGCAAGACCGGCGGCTGCATCATTTGGCTCATCAAGCAGGCGGTGACCAACGGCAAGCCGGGGCGGAATTTCTGGTGGGTTGCGCCGGTTTTTACCACGGCCAAGATTGCCTTTTCGCGCATGGTGCAGGCGCTCAGTCCCGGCTGCTTTGAGAAAAACGAGACGGAACTCTGGATTCAAATCAACACTGTCGGCTGCAAGATATGGTTCAAATCCGCCGACAAGCCCGACTCGCTTTACGGCGATGATGTCTATGCGGCCGTGATGGACGAGGCCAGCCGGTGCAAGGAAGAATCGTTCCACGCCATCCGCTCGACCCTGACCGCAACGCGGGGGCCGATTCGCATCATCGGCAACGTCAAGGGGCGGCGGAACTGGTTCTATCGCGGCGCGCACAAGGCGCAGGCCGGCGAGCCGAACCATGCGTATCACAAAATCACTTGGAAGGACGCCGTGGAAGCCGGCGTGATTGACGCGGCGGAAGTGGAGGACGCCAAGCGCGTGCTGCCCGAACACGTCTTCAAGCAGCTTTACGAGGCCGAGGCCGCCGATGACGAGGGCAACCCGTTCGGCATCGACGCCATCAACAAGCTCGTGGTGCCGGAGACGTTCACGACGGCGCCTGCGGTGTGGGGCTGGGATTTCGCCAAGTCGAGCGACTGGACCGTGGGCGTGGCGCTTGATCGCGCCGGCAACGTGTGCCGCTTGGTGCGCTTCCAATCGCCGTGGGGCATCACCAAGACGCGGGTGAAGGCCGAAACGGCGGGTGTTCCATCCATCGGCGACTCTACGGGCGTGGGTGACGCCATCGTTGAGGATTTGCAGCGCATGGGTGTCGCGCTGGAGGCGTTCATCTTCACGGCGCGATCCAAGCAGCAAATTATGGAGGGGTTGGCGGCGGACATTCAGCAGGGCAAAGGCCACTTTCCCGAAGGCGTGCTGGCCGAGGAATTGCGCTGCTTTGAATACGAATACACCGCCAGCGGGGTGCGCTACTCGGCCCCCGAAGGACTGCACGACGATTGCGTGTGCGCCTATGCGCTGGCCCGCCTGCTGTATCGGC
>JAHFPK010000344.1 GCA_023266715.1 Hyphomicrobiales bacterium
TCGTCTTGGCCCCGCGGAACTTGTTGCGGTACACAAATTATGTCTCCCGCCGAATCGTCAAGACGCTGTCGATAGGACGGTGCAGGGCACAATAGCTATTTGATTATTCTAACATTTTTGAGATTAAAAGCAGCCCTAAAGTGTTTTTGTTGCATTGCAGCAAAAACAGCTTGACTTTTACCTGCCTCATCCCTATTATTCAAATTGTGCAGCGCAACAATTCAGGCCCTCAAAGCGAATTGGTGTCGCGCTGCAAAGTTTCTTAACCCTACATCTACGGAGTTACTCATGTCCAACTTGAATATTGCATCTGAACAATTTGGTGACTTTTCCAAGTCGGCTGTTGACGCCGCCCTGAAATTCGCCAGCGTCTCCTTCGAAAGCGCCGAGCGCATGTTCGCCCTCAATCTGGAAGCCGCCAAAGTCAGCCTCGACGTGACCGCCAAGGGCGCCAAGTCGCTGGCATCGGTCAAGGATGTCCAGGAACTCACGTCCCTGCGCACCAAGTCCGCTGAAACCGGCCTGGAATTCATGATGGGCTATTCGAAGAACTTCTACGAACTGTCGACCGCCGCACAAGCACAATTCAGCGCATTGGCTGAAGAGCGTTTCGCGACGATGCAAAAATCCGTCGTCGAAAACCTCGACAAGGTTGCCAAGTCTTCGCCGGCTGGTGCTGATGTTGCCATCGCCGCCCTGAAGTCCAGTGTTGCCGCTTCCACCGCCGCGTTTGACTCCGTCAGCAAGGCGGCCAAGCAATTCACGACCTTCACAGACAACGCCGTCAAGGCCGCATCGGACAACGTTGCCAAGGCAACGCCGGGCAAGCGCAAGTAAGTTCTTCTTACCGTCTCCTCCTCCTAATCTAATTGATTAGGCTTCGCCCCGGAAAGGTAACTTTCCGGGGCTTTTTATTTGCGGCTGCCGGGTTGCGATATGATGCCCGCGGCTCATTCAGGAACATGACAACGTGAAAAAAATTGCACTCGTCACCGGCGGCGTCGGTGGCATCGGCACCGGCATTTCCAGGGCACTCGCAAAAGAAGGTTTTTTTGTCGTCGCCAACTACGTGGTGCCTGGTTCTGAAACCAGGTGGCAGGAGGCCATGGCAGCCGAAGGCTACGACCACACGCATTGCATGCCGGCCTTTGGCGACGTTTCCGATTTCGCGGCGGCAGGACAGATGGTGTCCGCCATCGAAGCCACGCACGGCTCGGTGTCGGTGCTGGTCAATTGCGCCGGCATTACGCGTGATGCCTCCTTGCGCAAGATGGCGCCGGAACAATGGCACGCCGTGATCAACACCAATCTGAACAGCGTCTTCAATGTGACCCGCCATGTCCTTGACGGCATGTGCGAACAAGGTTTCGGGCGCATTATCAGCATCTCGAGCATCAATGCGACCAAGGGCGCATTCGGCCAGACCAATTATGCTGCCGCCAAATCCGGCATTCTGGGCTTCACCAAGGCGCTGGCCTTGGAGGTGATCAAGAAAGGCGTAACCGTCAATGCCGTTTCGCCCGGATTTATCGACACGGACATGACACGCGCCATGCGCGAAGATGTGCGCAATGAAATTGTGGCTTCCATCCCGGCCGGTCGCATGGGCTACCCGGACGATATCGCCAATGCCGTGGTATTTTTGGCCAGCGAAGCGTCAAGCTACATTACCGGCACCAATCTGTCGGTGAACGGTGGCGTTCACCTCTATCAGTAGGGGATCACATTGTGACTCGCAATAAAAAAGGGCGCTGTGAGCGCCCTTTTTTATTCTGCAACGAATACCTACTGCATGTGCTGGCCACCATTAATGGCGATATTCGCGCCCGTAATGAAGGCTGCTTCATCCGACGCCAGATAGGCACAAAGTCCCGCAACCTCTTCCGGCTTGCCCAAGCGTCCCACGGGAATCTGCGGAATAATTTTTGAATTCAGCACGTCTTCGGGAATCGCGGTCACCATCTTGGTGCCGATATAGCCTGGCGAAATGGTATTCACCGTCACGCCTTTTTTCGCGATTTCCAGCGCCAGCGCCTTGGTAAAGCCGTGCATTCCCGCCTTGGCCGCAGAGTAATTGGTCTGGCCAAAGGCACCCTTCTGCCCATTCACCGACGATACATTGATCACCCGGCCCCACCCGCGCTCCACCATGCCGTCAACGACCGGCTTGGTCATGTTGAAAACGCTATCCAGGTTGGTGCTGACCACAGCCTGCCAGTCGATTTTGGTCATCTTCTTGAAGGTCATGTCGCGGGTGATGCCGGCATTGTTGATGAGGATGTCGATTGGACCGACTTCCTTTTGAATTTTTTCCACTGCAGCCGCGCAGGAGTCGTAGTCGGATACGTCGGCCGCCACCGCATGGAAATGATAGTCGCGTGCAGCCATTTCCTTGAGCCACTGGTCTGCCTTGGTATTGGACGGCGAATGTGTGACGATTACCTTGATTCCCATTCGAGCCAGCTTCATGCAGATGGCCTCGCCCAAGCCACCCATACCGCCGGTGACCAGCGCAATTCTTTGTGATGCCATTTGAACTCCTCCTTATGTTTTATTCTCGACCATCTTTTTCAAACACCACTCGATATACGGTGATCAACACAAACAATATCACTTGCGACAAAAGAACGCTTAGCCAACCACCCTTGAAGGCGACCATGGCAATCCCGGAGGCTGCAACTGAGAGACCACTCCAAAGCCCGGTTGAGATTTTTTCCTGCTTTGCCGCACGTGAAAAGAAAGTGAGGCCGCAAATGAGTGCCGCTAACGCCGCGTAATCGATCACGTCACGCTTTCTCCTTGACGTAACTCCCGGGAGCGGCTTCGATCGGTGAAAAACCATGTCCCCCCAGTGCGCGGCGCGCCGGAATCATCCGGCCACTGAATTGCTTCAGCCACTTTGTCCAATGCGGCCACCAGCTACCTTCTTTCTCGGCGGCCTTGTCCAACCAATGCCGCGCCGCGTCCTTGCCCTGGCCAACATCCCCGCTCGACCAGTAACTGCGTTTGTTCTTCGACGCGGGGTTGACGACGCCCGCAATGTGCCCCGAAGCACCGAGCA
>JAHFPK010000345.1 GCA_023266715.1 Hyphomicrobiales bacterium
GCACCTATGTCGATAACACAAAGGCCTTCGAGAAGTACAAGCTTCGCCAGCGCGTGGCCCGCAACATCGACAACCGCTCGCTGAAAACCAAGATGGTGGGCCAGGACGTGTCCATGCCTGTGGCACTGGCTCCCATCGGCATCGGCGGCATGCAGCATGCTGATGGGGAAATCAAAGCCTGCCGTGCCGCGCAGAAATTTGGCGTGCCCTATACGCTGACAACCATGAGCATCTGTTCGATTGAGGAAGTGGCCAAGCACAACGACAAGCCCTTCTGGTTCCAGCTCTACGTGATGCGCGACCGTGGCTTCGCCTCCGACCTCGTGGCCCGCGCCAGGGCTGCAAAATGTTCAGCCCTTGTGCTCACCCTTGATCTCCAGGTACTCGGCCAACGCCACAAGGACATCAAGAACGGCCTTTCTGCACCGCCCAAATTGACCATCCCCAACATCCTCAACATGATGACCAAGCCCGCCTGGTGCGCAGGGATGCTCGGCACCAAGAACCGCACGTTTGGAAACATCGTTGGCCACGTCAAAGGCGTGACCGACATGGGCTCGCTCGCCGAATGGACAAATCATCAATTTGATCCAACGCTGGATTGGTCGTCGGTTGAATTCATACGCAAGCAGTGGCATGGCAAGCTCATCCTCAAGGGCATCAATGATGTGGATGATGCAAAAATAGCCGCCAAGACAGGGGCTGATGCCATCATCGTTTCCAACCATGGCGGCCGCCAGCTTGATGGCGCGCCTGCAACAATTGATATGTTGGGCCCAATTGTGGATGCCGTGGGCGACAAGATTGAAGTTTTTTTTGATAGCGGCATCAGGACCGGCATCGACATCATGAAAGCCATGGCCATGGGCGCCAAGGGCACCATCGTGGGCCGGGCCTATGTCTATGGCCTTGGTGCCGGTGGCGAGGCCGGTGTCACTCGGGCCCTCGAAATCTTGAAAAGCGAACTCGATGTCACCATGGGTCTTTGCGGCGAAAAGGACATTACAAAGGTTGGCCGCCACAATCTCATGCTTCCGCAAGCTCCCTTCACCATTCCGGCTCCCGCCCGTGCCACTGCAAAACCGCGTTCAGCCCGACGGTAGCATCGTGGCCGTGCCCGAACGCGGCACCATGATGGGCAATCGCGGCGGCAAGTTTCACCGCGACGATCAGACCTTGGGCAAGCGCCGATGGGCCACCTACCACTGGATTTGCTGCGACATGCACTACAAGAACATGAAGCACGAAGCGATGGGGAAAGGCTACACGTCGCTCTTCTTTCTTGATGAGGTCACGGCGCTGGCAGCGGGCCATCGCCCGTGTTTTTTCTGCCGTCGTGCTGAAGCAAAAGCTTTTTTGGGAGAACGCAAAGTTGACGGCTTTGACCGCGAGCTTCATCCGCAGCGCCTTGGACGGCACGAAACCATAGTCAGCGGTTTGCCCGATGGGGCAATGATCGAACACGGGGGAAAAGCTTATGCGGTCAAAGGCTCTCGCCTCCTGCAATGGTCCCATTCCGGTTATAAGCTGGCAATTTCCAAGGCTTCGGTTATGAAGACGAGGCTTTTGACGCCGCCACTCATCACCGCCATTCTGGCGAAGGGCTATCAACCGCGCTGGCATCCGTCAGCCACCACAGGGGAACGGGCATGAAACTTCTGCGTTACGGGCCAAAGGGCAAGGAAAAGCCCGGCATTCTGGACAAGAACGGCAAGATCAGGGACTTGTCGAGAGTGATCCCCGATATCACCGGCGAGACGATTTCTCCCAAGGGCCTGGCCAAACTCAAGAAACTCAAGCTCGAGACTCTGCCGCTTGTCCGCGGCACCCCGCGCATTGGCGCCTGCGTGGCAAATCCGCAGAAATTTGTGGCCATCGGCCTGAACTATTACGACCATGCCGCCGAATCCGGCCTGAAAGTGCCGCCGGAACCCGTGGTTTTCACCAAGCATGTTAGCTGCATTTCCGGCCCCGATGATGATGTGACCATTCCGCCGAAGTCCCAGAAATCCGATTGGGAAGTGGAACTGGGCGTGATCATCGGCACCAGGGCCAAGAACATCAAAAAGGCCGATGCCCTGAAACATGTGGCGGGTTATTGCACCATCAATGACCTGTCCGAGCGTGAATTCCAGGTCGAGCGTTCCGGCCAGTGGACCAAGGGCAAGTCCTACGACACCTTCGGCCCCATCGGCCCCTGGCTGGTAACCGCCGATGAGGTGAAAGACCCGCAGAGCCTCCACCTCTGGCTGGAGCTCAACGGCAAGCGCGTGCAGGATGGCACAACCGCAACCATGGTTTTCACCGTGGAGCACATTGTGGCCTATCTCTCGGAATTCTTCACCCTTCTCCCCGGTGACATCATCACCACGGGCACCCCTCCCGGTGTCGGCATGGGCATGAAGCCGCCCCAATACCTGAAACCCGGCTATAAAATGCGCATCTGCGTGGAAGGCCTGGGCGAGCAGAACCAGAAGGTTGTGCGCGACAAGTAGGGACGGCGCGCTTTCCGCTTGGGTGTCTTCACCCAAGCGAAAAGAATTCGCGCCAATTCAATAGTTTGGAGCATGTTGTTTTCGGCGAAGTCTTGCAACTTCGCCGCAACATGCTCTAGAAGCCCCTCAACAACCGGGTTGAGACAATGGCTTCCAGTGACAAGCAAAACCGCCCCAAGGCAAGTCTCGCCAAGGGATTCCGCGATGTGGACGCGCAAGAAATTCGCGGCCTCAAACGCATGCTGCGCATCATCGAGGGCGTGTACGAAAACTACGGTTTCGAGCCCGTGGAACAGCCCTTCATTGAATACACCGAAGCGCTGGGAAAATTCTTGCCCGATCAGGACCGCCCCAACGAAGGCGTGTTTTCCTTTCAGGACGATGACGAACAGTGGTTGAGCCTGCGCTATGACCTGACCGCCCCTTTGGCGCGCTATGTCGCCGAGAACCAGCAATTCCTGCCAACACCGTTCCGCAGCTACCGCCAGGGCTGGGTGTTCAGAAATGAAAAGCCGGGACCCGGCCGCTACCGTCAGTTCATGCAGTTCGATGCGGATACCGTGGG
>JAHFPK010000063.1 GCA_023266715.1 Hyphomicrobiales bacterium
AAGGAAAACGGGGATCGCCCAAGATGATGTCGGTAGGTCTCCACTGCCGCCTCGCAGGCCGTCCCGGCCGCGCCCTGGGGCTGGCAAAGTTCCTCGACTATGTGCAATCCCATGACAAGGTCTGGATTGCCCGACGCGTTGACATCGCCAGGCACTGGCACAAGAATTTTCTTGTTTAATGGGTGGTGAAGGCTACGAAGCGGCGGGCGAGGGCGGTCGCGTCGTTGCGCATTAATGAATGGACGTCCGCTGTGGGGCTGGAGCCGATGATATCGAGATATTTCACCTTGGCGGCGCTGTTGCGCCCCACTGTTTCGGGCACAAAGCCGATGCCAAGGCCGGCGGAGACGAGACTAACGACCGAAAAGGATTCGACCACCTGCTGTATGATGCGTGGGGCAAAGCCCTCCTGAACGCAGAGGGATTGAAGGTGTGTTGCGAAGGCTGAATCCGGCAGGCGGTAGAAAACGAAATCCTCGTCCCTGAGAGAAGCGATGCGCACGGATTTGCGGCTTGCGAGCCTGTGCCCCGGCGGCACGATCAGCCCCACTTTTTCCCGCCATGCCCTGGTTACAAGGAAATTTTTTTCTTCCGGTGCAAATCTGAGGAAACAGGCGTCAACCCGGTGCAGTTCAAGGCGTTCGATCTGTTCCTTCGGTGACAATTCGTGAATGATGACTTCGACGTTCTGGTTCTCGGCCTTGAAGGCCGCGATTGCGGTGGAGAGCCCGGAAAACAAAACCGAGCTTGTGGCCGCCACATTCAGGATGCCGGTGGTTCCACGGTCAATGGCCTTGACCTCGTCGGCGGCCTGCTGGGCCTGGGCCAGCATGGCCTCGGCATGCCGTCGAAAAACTTGCCCTGCCGCTGTCAATGCAACGCTGCGGCTATGACGGTCAAACAGCCTGACGGAAAGCTCGCGCTCCAGATCGGCAATCTGCTGGCTGAGGGGCGGCTGGGACATGTTCAGCCGTTTCGCAGCCACGGTGAAATTCAGCGTTTCCGCAAGGGCCAGGAAGTAGCGGATGTGTCTTAGTTCCATATGTAAAACCTATAGATCAAGCTTAACAATATATTGGACCTTTTGATGATTTAGCGCAAATATTGTATGAAACCTGAGGGAGGCAAGCCATGCCAAAGATGACTGCTGCCGAAGCCGCCGTTCGCATTCTTGAGCTGGAGGGCGTGCACCATGCCTTTGGCGTTCCCGGCGCTGCCATCAATCCGTTCTATGCGGCCATGCGCCCGCGCAACATCATTGGCCACACGCTGGCCCGCCATGTGGAGGGCGCCTCCCACATGGCCGAAGGCTATACCCGCGCCAAGCCTGGCAATATCGGCGTTTGCATTGGCACATCGGGACCTGCGGGAACGGATATGATTACTGGCCTCTACTCCGCTTCAGCGGACTCGATCCCCATTCTCTGCATTACAGGCCAGGCACCGCGGGCCAGGCTCTACAAGGAAGATTTCCAGGCCGTCGATATTGAATCCATTGCCAAGCCTGTGTGTAAATGGGCGGTTACGGTGCGGGAGGCTGCGCAGGTTCCCGGCACCTTCCAGCATGCATTTCACTTGATGCGGTCAGGCAGGCCAGGACCGGTGCTTATCGATCTGCCTTTTGATGTGCAGATGAGCGAAATCGATTTTGATCCCGAGACCTATCAGCCCTTGCCGGTTTACCGGCCTGCGGCCTCACGGGCGCAGATCGAAAAGGCGCTTGCCCTGCTCAATGCGGCCGAGCGCCCGCTTATTGTGGCAGGTGGCGGCATCATCAATGCCAATGCGTCTGACCTTCTGGTGAAGTTCGCGGAAATTACGGGTGTGCCGGTTATTCCAACCTTGATGGGGTGGGGTACTATTCCCGATGACCACCCGCAGATGGTGGGCATGGCCGGGCTCCAGACCAGTCACCGCTATGGCAATGCCACGGTGTTGGCCTCCGATCATATCCTCGGCATCGGCAACCGCTGGGCCAACCGGCACACGGGAACCATTGAGGTTTATACCAAGGGCCGCACCTTCACCCATGTTGATATTGAGCCCACGCAGATAGGCCGTGTGTTCAACGCAGACTACAGCATTGCGTCGGATGCGAGGCTTGCACTTGACCTCTTCGTTGAAGTTGCGGGTGAAATGAAGAAGAAGGGCAAACTTAGGGATCGATCAGACTGGCTTGCGGAGTGCCGCGAGCGCAAGAAGACCATGCTTCGCCGCACCCACTTCGATGATGCCCCGATCAAGCCCCAGCGTGTCTACGAAGAAATGAACAAGGCCTTCGGCCGCGACACGACCTATGTCAGCACGATTGGGCTTTCGCAAATTGCGGCGGCGCAGTTCCTGCATGTTTACAAGCCGAGGGGCTGGATCAATTGCGGGCAGGCGGGTCCCCTGGGCTGGACAATTCCGGCAGCGATTGGGGTTCGCAAAGCGGACCCTTCTTCGCCAATTGTTGCGATTTCCGGCGACTATGATTTCCAGTTCATGATTGAGGAACTGGCGGTGGGCGCGCAGTTCAAGGTGCCTTACATCCATGTGCTGGTGAACAATGCCTATCTTGGATTGATCCGCCAGAGCCAGCGCGGCTTCAACATGGACTATTGCGTGCAGCTGTCATTTGAAAATATCAATACACCGGAGCTTGGCAGCTATGGTGTTGACCATGTGAAAGTGGTTGAAGGACTGGGCTGCAAGTGTCTTCGGGTCAACAAACCGGAGGATATCCTGCCGGCGTTCGAGAAGGCGAAAAAACTTATGGCAGAATTCAGCGTTCCCATCGTGGTTGAAGTCATTCTTGAACGCGTCACCAATGTTGCCATGGGAACCGATATCGACAAGGTCAATGAATTCGAGGATCTTGCGCTCAGCGCAAGTGACGCGCCAACTGCCATTGCACTGCTCGACTAGGGAGAGTTCCTGATGCCAAAATTCAGCGCCAATCTGTCCATGCTCTTTGGCGAGCATGATTTTCTGGGGCGGTTTTCTGCCGCGGCCAAGGCAGGGTTTTCCGGGGTTGAATATGTGGGGCCCTATGCCCTTCCGAAGGAACAGGTGGCTGAAGCCCTTCACAGCAATAACCTGAAGCAGGTGCTTTTCAATCTTCCCGCCGGAAACTGGGACGCAGGCGAGCGCGGGATCGGCTGCCTGCCGGACCGGGTCGGCGAGTTTCAGGATAGTGTGGGCAAGGCCATCGATTATGCCAAGGCGCTGGGCTGCACCACAATCAACTGCCTTGCGGGCATTCTTCCTGGCGATGTTTCCCGGCGAACGGGCTATACGACGCTGGTTTCCAATCTTTCCTTTGCGGCAAAGGCGCTGAAGAAAGAAAAAATCCTGCTCATCGTCGAGCCCATCAATTCCTATGACATTCCGGGATTTTTTCTGAACCGTTCGAAGGAAGGCATTGACGTCATCAACGACGTTGGTTCCGATAATCTCAAGCTGCAATATGACATTTACCACATGCAGCGCATGGAAGGCGAGCTTGGGGCAACGCTCACCAAGCTCATGCCGCGCATCGGGCACATCCAGCTTGCCGATAATCCGGGGCGCCATGAGCCCGGCACCGGAGAGATCAACTATCCATTTCTCCTCAAGCTGATTGACAAGCTTGGCTATGGCGGCTGGATCGGCTGCGAATACAAACCGAGGGGCAGCACGGTTGATGGTTTGGGCTGGATCAGGGAAATGACTGCATGAGGGACTTCACATGAATATTGGATTTATTGGACTTGGCATCATGGGTGCGCCCATGGCAGGGCATCTCCTCGCGGCGGGCCATAAGCTTTTTGTCAACACCCACGGGTCTGTGCCGAAGGCACTTACGGATGCAGGCGCCAAAGTGTGCACCACCGGTGCAGCGGTCGCGACGAATTCCGAGATCATCATTATCATGGTGCCGGATACGCCCGATGTGGAAAAAGTTCTGTTCAACAAGGGTGGCGTTGCAGAAGGTTTGACGAAAGGCAAGATCGTGGTGGACATGAGTTCCATCTCACCAATCGCCACCAAATATTTTGCCGCGCGGGTGAATGAGGCGGGGGCCGAATATCTTGATGCGCCGGTATCCGGCGGCGAGGTGGGGGCCAAGGCCGCCTCGCTCACCATCATGGTAGGCGGACCGGAGGCTGCGTTTGAGCGGGTGAAGCCGCTGTTTGAGAAAATGGGCAAGAACATTACGCTTGTCGGCGGGAATGGCGATGGCCAGACCACCAAGGTTGCCAACCAGATCATCGTGGCACTCACCATTGAGGCGGTTGGCGAGGCCTTGCTTTTTGCCTCAAAGGCGGGAGCCGACCCGGCCAAGGTGCGGCAGGCCCTGATGGGCGGCTTTGCAGCATCGCGCATTCTTGAGGTTCATGGCGAGCGTATGGTGAAGCGGACATTCAATCCGGGCTTCCGCATTGAGCTGCATCAGAAGGACCTAAATCTGGCGCTTTCGAGCGGCCGCCAGATGGGCGTGGCGCTTCCCAATACGGCCACGGCGCAGGAACTTTTCAACGCATGTGTCGCAAATGGACATGGCAAGCTTGATCATTCGGCTTTAGTGAAGGCGCTTGAATTATTGGCCGGTCACGAGATCGGACAGAACCAGAAGAGTTGATTTCATGACGCCTGAGGCCACGCGTAAGTTCCTGCGTTCGATGTTTGATGCCGCGGTGGCGGCGGCCATGCCGCAGCAATGCGTGCCGCAGAATTTGCCGGCAAGGCCCAAAGGCAGGACGATTGTTGTGGGGACGGGCAAGGCCTCGGCGGCGATGGCGCAAGCACTTGAAAAATCATGGACTGGCCCGCTCGAGGGCCTGATCGTCACGCGCTACGGCCATGCGGTTCCCTGCAAACAGATTGAAATCATTGAAGCGGCCCATCCGGTTCCCGATGATGCGGGCACCAAGGGAGCGAAGCGGATGCTTGCCATGGTGAAGGGCCTTTCGCCCGATGATCTGGTGATTGCTCTCATCTCGGGCGGTGGTTCTGCGCTGCTCAGCCTTCCGGCGGAGGGGGTTTCGGTGGAAGAAAAACGAGCCGTGAACCGGGCCTTGCTGAAGAGCGGTGCACCGATTTCGGAAATGAATTGCGTGCGCAAGCACCTCTCGGCCATCAAGGGCGGAAGGCTTGCGGCAGCGGCCCATCCGGCGCGGGTGGTGAGCCTGGTGATTTCCGATGTGCCGGGTGATGATCTCGCCGCTGTCGGTTCCGGCCCCACTGTTGCTGATCCCACGACCTTTGCGCAGGCCCGCGCGATTATCGCAAAATATCGTATCGACGTTCCCGCGTCGGTTATCCGCCATCTTGAGCGGGCCATTGAAGAAACGCCGAAACCCGGCGACCCGCGCCTGGCAAGGGCTGAAACAAAACTCATTGCCTCGCCGCAAAAATCGCTTGAGGCTGCGGCGGCCATCGCGCGCAAAAACGGCATTACACCAATTATCCTCGGCGATTCCATTGAGGGCGAAGCGCGTGAGGTTGGATTTGTGATGGCAGGCATTGCCCTGCAGTCGCGCCGTTTCGGGCAACCATTGCCGGCGCCTTGCGTTGTTATTTCTGGCGGCGAGACAACAGTCACGGTGCGGGGCAACGGTGCCGGCGGGCGCAATGTGGAATATCTGCTGGCGCTGGCGCTGAAGCTGGATGGTGCAGAAAAGATCACTGCACTTGCCGCGGATACGGATGGGGTTGATGGCGCGCGCGAGATTGCGGGTGCCTTTATCTCGGCCGATACGCTTTCCCGGGCGCGGGCCATGGGTATTGATCCCTGGGCTTCGCTTTCCAACAATGACGGGCACGGGTTTTTCGAAAAGCTGGGCGACCAGATCATCACCGGGCCGACGCTTACCAACGTCAATGATTTCCGCGCCGTGTTCATAGCATAGGGACCAGAGATGACAGACCGCACCTATTATGCGCCCCATGGCGGATTGCCGCCGCAGACCACGCTGCTCACGGACCGCGCCGTGTTCACGGAAGCCTATGCGGTTATCCCCAAGGGTGTGCTGCGCGACATCACGACGAGTTACCTGCCTTTCTGGGAAAAGACGCGGGCCTGGGTGCTGTCGCGCCCGCTGTCCGGTTTTGCCGAAACATTCTCGCAATACATCATGGAAGTTGCCCCCGGTGGCGGCAGCGACAAGCCGGAACCTGATCCTCATGCGGAAGGTGTTCTGTTTGTGGTGGAAGGCGAGCTGAACCTCACGCTCTCTGGTAAATCACATGACATGCAGCCCGGCGGCTATGCCTTCGTTCCTCCCGGTGCAAAATGGAGCGTGAAGAACACCGGCAAGCGGCCGGTGCGTTTCCACTGGATCCGCAAGGCTTATGAATTTGTCGAGGGACTTGAAATTCCGGAGGTGTTCGTGGTGAATGAAAAGGACATCAAGCCCATTCCCATGCCGGACACCAACGGCGTGTGGGCGACCACGCGCTTTGTCAGCCATGACGACATGCGCCACGACATGCACGTGACCATCGTGACCTTCGAGCCGGGCGGCGTCATACCCTTCGCCGAGACCCATGTGATGGAGCACGGGCTTTATGTGCTGGAAGGCAAGGCGGTTTACCGCCTCAACCAGGATTGGGTTGAAGTGGAGGCGGGCGATTACATGTGGCTCCGCGCCTTTTGCCCGCAGGCCTGCTATGCGGGCGGGCCGGGAAGATTCCGTTATCTTCTCTACAAGGACGTGAACCGCCACATGAAACTCGGCGTGAAATAAGTTGGTTGCGCTCAAACCGGAACCCTTGACCAAAGCGTCCTTCGCGCCGTTCGGCGACGTTATTGAAATCGATGGCGCGCAGCATTATCCGATCAACCAGGGTTTCGCCGAGCGCTTCAATGATCTTGCCCGTGTTGATGTCGGGACGGGGGCGGTTAACATCAGCATCGTCACCGCGGCGGCGCGGCAGCGGCCCATTGCGCTCAAACTCATGGAGCGACATCCGCTGGGCAGCCAGATTTTCTATCCGCTGCAGGACAGGCCCTGGCTTGTTGTTGTTTGTGTGGAGCCGCAGGACACCAAAAGCTTTCGCGCCTTCAGGGCCACGGGCCGCCAGGGCATCAACTATGCCCGCAATACCTGGCACTTTCCGCTGCTCGTGCTGGAGGACGAGAGCCGCTTTCTGGTCGTTGACCGCAAGGGGCCGGGCACCAATCTGGAAGAGATGAAGATCGACGAAATAAAGTTGGACCTGCCGTAATTTTATGGTTCAAATGCTTAGCGCGCGTCCCGGCGGGATGGAATCATCCCGCCGAAAGGGACTCGCGCCAAGTCATATGTTGGAGCATGTCCTTGCCGCCAAACCGCTTCACACTTTGGCGGGAAATGCTCTAGACACAATCCGGGAGGTCCACGTGCTCAAGTCGCTCGATCCATTGTTGAATGCCGATGTTCTCTATGCGCTGCGCGCCATGGGGCATGGCGACGATCTCATCATTTGCGATACGAATTTTCCGGCCGATTCCGTGGCAAAGCAAACGGTTCACGGGAAATTGCTTCGCATTGACGGGGTGAGTGCGGCGCGGGCTGCGAAAGCGATTTTGTCGGTGATGCCGCTCGACAGTTTTGTGGACAAGCCAGCGGGGCGCATGGAAATTGTCGGCAAGCCCAATGAGGTGCCGCCGGTGCAGGCGGAAGTGCAGGCCGAGATCGACAAGGCGGAGGGGCGCTCGTGGCCCATGGGCTCTATTGAGCGCTTTGCCTTTTATGATCTGGCGAAGAAGGCCTATTGCGTGATCCAGACCGGCGAGACGCGGTTTTATGGCTGCTTCGTGTTCAAGAAGGGCGTCATTCCTCCGGCCCAGTCATGACGATCATCAAACCACGCATTGCCATTCTGGGAATCTTCGTTGCCGACCTGGCCTTCAGGGCGAAGCGCCTGCCCGTCATGGGCGAAACCCTGTTGGGGCAGGGTTTTGCCATGGGGCCGGGCGGCAAGGGATCGAACCAATCGGTTGCGGCAGCAAGGGCCGGAGGCCACGTCAGTTTCATCGCCAAGCTTGGCCGCGACTCCTTTGGCGACATCGCGCTGAAAACCTGGGGTGCGGACGGCATCGATACATCGCATGTGGCCATCTCCGATACTTCGCCCACGGGGGCGGCTTTCATTTTCGTGTCGAGCGAGACGGGGGACAACGCCATCATCGTGGAAGCGGGAGCGGCAGGCACCCTGACTGCCGATGATGTCAGCGTTGCGGAAAAAGCGATTTCGGGCGCCAGGGTTTTTGTGACCCAGCTTGAAACGGCGGTTGCCGCGAGCCGGCGGGGGTTGGAACTGGCGCGCAAGCATCGCGTGACCACGATTTTCAATCCGGCGCCTGCGGCGAAAATCGATCCTGCCATCTACAAGCTTTGCGACTATGTCACGCCGAACGAAACCGAGGCGGCGGAAATAACGGGCGTTCCTGTCAACACGGTTGATGAGGCGCGGCATGCCGGCGATGCGCTTTTGAAATTGGGAGCGAAGTACGCGCTGATCACGCTGGGGGCAAATGGCGCGCTTCTGCACAATCGCGAACAGTCGGTGCATGTGCCGACCTACAAGGTGAAGGTTGTGGAAACGACGGGTGCGGGCGATGCCTTCAATGGGGCCTTTGCCGTTGCCATAGGCGAGGGACGCCCGCCGGTTGAGGCCGTGCGCTTTGCTTGTGCCTGTGCTGCCCTTTCGGTGACCAAGGCGGGAACGGCCCCTTCCATGCCGATGCGCAGCGAGATTGACGCGCTTGTGGCGAAAGGGAGTTAGGACTATAAACCCTTAATAGGCTTTTAAACGCAATTGGAGCGCCCTCCAGCGGTTTTCCAGCATGATCCGCTGGTAGGTAGCCCACAGGAGCAAATTCCTGTCTGCGGGCTCCTAGGTGCCCTAGGATTAAATTCAACTTTAGGTGTTAGCTTTTGACGCCCCTCGCGCAAGTTTGTTCGCATGTCGGAATCGTGGCATGAATGGGGGATGCCACAATTTCTTAAATCTCTCACGGACTCATTTATTGGCAAAGTACTTGGAGCGCTTTTCATTGCTATTTGCTTTGCTCTCGGAGTTGGTCCGGACAAATGGGCTAATTTCATGATTCAAAACTTACCCATTTGGATCACCCCAAATGTCGCACGAGCGTCATTTTTGGGTTTTGGCCTGTTGACCCCGCTCGCGGTATTCAGACCATGGGAGTGGCGGAAGTCACAGCGATTAGAGCAAATCCCGGCGAAGTTGCATGACTTCGCCGACAAGGATTTGCTCCAACATATTGATTTGGCGCGATTCCTTTTCGGCAAGGTGATTCCACCTTGCCGAGAAGCGCGCTAGAATCCGCAGGAAGCGTGCAATTGCCACAAGTACCGAGTGTGGATCATCGCGTTTCCGTGAATATCGTTGAGGCTAAGCGTGATACAAAAATGCATGAAGCGTTGGCGTACATTGAATCTGGCAGTTGGGGTAAGAAATATTACGAATACATTGCAACTCCAAACTCCAAGGCAAAGGGAAAGTCGCCCATTATCGTGCGTCAAGCAGCACTCGATGGTGAAATTCGCATTTGGGGTAAGCTTTCGCATTACGGTCCACACAGTTTGATACCCGCAGACTATTGGAAAATTTGACACATTGAATGGTTCAGCACTCTCAAAGGAGAAAGCGAAATAGCTGAAATTGGCTATAGTGGGGGTGAAAAATACTACAACCTAATGGTAAGCAAAGCGGAGATCGAAAAGAAGTGGCCATCGATAGAGTGACTAATTTCGATCAATTGCTGCACTCCATGCTTACCAAGGAACCTAAACCGTTGGGAAAGTTAGCAAGGTGATGTTCGCCGGTTGAGGCCGTGTGCATTTCCTGTGCTGCTCTTTCAGTGACCAAGATGGGGACGGTATAAGATCTACAGAAAGGTAACATGAAATGACAGCAACCAACCTTGATGAGTACGGGCTTGTTCCAATGGCAACTTTTTATATTGTTGATCGCGCACTCAAGATAGAGATTACAAATCACGAAATCGCCAAATTGGAGAAGTGCATTTATGCATTTCTGGTCGATGATGTTATTGTCCGCATAGGATCGAGCAAAGCAAAGCTAGGAAGTCGGATGAGGCGCAGCGAACTTGACGTTACGAAGGCACTTAACGGCAGGAAATCCTCAACTCCGGAGTGGGAGGCCGTATTGTGGAATGATGTATTGAGGCCAAACAAGGTAGGTTTAGTGTTTGCCCGACAGGGAACTATGGTTAGGATACCCGTAGGCACCTTTCCCGCATTTCAAGATGAAGAAAGCATTCCTCGGAAAACACCAACCAAAGCTTAACCGCAACAAGCATCGCTAAAATTGAAACCGATACTCTACCCACGCCATAGACGCGCGCGATATTGATTCTTTGCTCCCGCCGCGTTAGAAAAACGCCTTGAATCGGGAGCAGGGATATCAATGCCGATTACACGCCGCGCGCTGCTGACATCCGTGCTTTTTGCCGGGGTCGTTCCCAACTCCCGAGCGCTTGCGCTTTCGGGCGAGCCCTTTCCGGTCAGCGAATCCGACGCGCGGGCGGTCGATTACAAGTTCAGGCGGCGGGAGATGGACTATAAAACGCAGGAGCCTGCGGGGACCATAGTTATCGATCCGAAGCGCCGCTTTCTCTACCATGTGTTGGGAGGCGACCGGGCGACGCGCTATGGCGTCTCCGTTGGTAAATCGAGCAAGGCGTGGTCAGGCGAGGCGGTCATCAAGCGCATGGCGAAATGGCCGGTATGGGTTCCAGCACCCTATCATCTTGCGGGAATGCCCTCACTCGCCAAATACATCAATGGCATGCCGGGAGGCCCCGACAATCCGATGGGAGCGCGGGCCATGTATCTCTATCAAGGCGACGTCGACACGATCAACCGCATCCATGGCGGGACCATGCCAGCCCAAATCGGGGGCAAGAAAACGGCGGGATGCATCGGCATGCTGAACATCGACGTCATCCACCTCTATGACCGCGTGGAGATCGGAACCCGCGTCGTGATGTTGAGTTAGAACCGGATCGTGGCCAGGACAGGCAAGCCAGAGACTCGAGAAAGGGTTGATGCTTCGTTAAAAAAGCCGTCCCGTTTGGCAAGAAATCCCGAAATGGTACGTTCAAAGGCTTCGGTATGGGCGCGTAGGATTGTATCGGTCATGTTAATCTCCCGTCTGGAATTTCGGCCTAAAATCCCGCCGACAGCTGATTACTCTTAGCTGGCACAAAAAAACGGTCTCGGTATTA
>JAHFPK010000346.1 GCA_023266715.1 Hyphomicrobiales bacterium
ACTTTCTATATGTGGGGTTCCAGCCAGGCGCAGAAATATCACATGCGCTGGTTCGAGCAGCATGTGCCCAGCGATGGCAGCGTTACGATCCACCGCTATGACATGGGGCTTGTGGGCCTTTCCATCGCCGGGCCGAAATCCCGTGCCGTTTTGCAGAAGCTTACGGACGCGGACGTTTCCAACACCGCCTTCAAATTCATGGACCACCGCGCCATGGATATCGGCAATGTGCCGGCGCTGATCAACCGCGTCACCTATACGGGTGACCTCGGCTATGAAATCTGGGTTGCGCCGGACTACCAGCGCCGCCTCTACCAGGAAATCATGAAGGCGGGCAAAGATGATGGCATCATCAATTTCGGCATGCGGGCCTTGCTCTGCATGCGGCTGGAAAAGAATTTCCCCACCTGGTTCCGCGAACTGCGTCCGATCTATGGCGGCTTCGAAGCAGGGATGGACCGTTTCATCGATCTCAGCAAGAATGATTTCGTCGGCCGCGATGCGGCGATGGAAGAAAAGCGCAACGGCGGCAAGCTGCGCCGTGTCTCGATGGTCGTCGAGGCGGGCGACGCGGACGTTCTCGGCGATGAGCCGATCAGCCACAAGGGCAAGGTTGTGGGCTGGGTCACGTCGGGCGGTTTTGCGCATTACGTTGATAAGTCCATGGCGCAGGGTTACGTGCCGAAAGAACTGGCCGAAGACCTCGGCAAGGGCGCTTTTGAGATCGAAATCATCGGCGAGCAGCGCAAGGCCACGATCATCGTCGATCCGTTGTTTGATCCCAAGGGCGAACGGATGCGGGGCTAACTTATTAGCGAACCTAATTAATCCGTAGACGGATGGTTTCTGCTTCAGCTTGTATCAGGCTTCATCGCCTCCCAGGCGAGCCCGTCGCATTCGATGAGGACTTCATCGACTTCGTGCATGGGCTTTCGCCGGTAGCCCGGAGGATGGCCCGGCCGGAGCGGCGACAGGAATTTGGGGCTTGGCGATGCCTTCCGCCGCTGCTGCCAGCGCGCGAGACGCTTGGCCTGGCGCGGAAGGTCATCGAGTGCAGACTTGAGGGCTTGAAGCCTGCGGCTGAGGCGTTGGGCGTTGACCAGGCAATCAGGAGGGGGAGGAGGTTCAACCACAGGCCGGGGCGTTGGCCACAGGGCTGCCACCCGGGGATCAGGCCCAAAGAAATGGATGCGGGGGACAAGCCGCGTGAAGGCCCGGGCACGGGGGCCTTTGAACCTCTTGCGCGGATCGAAGAGCTGGAAGGAGGGAGGGGAATTTCGGCCGCCTTTTCCGATGACTTTCCCCACCGGCATGGGCCGGGAGGGAGCCAGTTCCACCACAATTCCCCGCGCCGCGATGACAATAAGGCGCCGCATGGCGGATTCGGCGGGCCGCAGCACACCCAGCACGGCGCGGTGGAGCGACTTCGGAATCCGCGAAGCCGCATCTGTGCCATCAAGCCCCAGCAGGGCGAAGAGCATTTCAATGATGCCCTTGAGCGCTTCGCTGTTGCGTTTGATGGCCAAGTCCCAATCCATGTGGTTCCTATCCAGCAGAAAGAACAAAACAGGAACACAAATGGCATACTAGGAATATAGTGTCAAGGGCTGTCGTATCTATTTTTACACGCCTGTGAAAAAGGGCATTGAAGCGGGTGTAGGTCGCCGGGTTCCGCGCCGGATTGCGCCGTGCCTTCAACATCGGCAAGGGCGCTTTCGACATCGAAATCATCGGCGAACTGACCTGCCATGGAAGTTTCATCCAGTTGCTTTTAGAGTCTCCGGCTGTTGTATGCCCGGTTGGGCGGTTTGAGCAACAGGCCTGAACGCTGAGCCGTCGGATAGCGCAGCGTGAAGGCCTGTTGCGGTGAGTTTGGCAGCGAAGGCTGCCGGTGTCTGGTAGGCCAGCGCCGAGTGTGGCCTGACGGTATTGTAATCGGCAACCCATGCGGCAATGACCAGTCGTGCATGATCAAGACTGAAGAACAGCGTTTCGTTCAAAAGCTCGTCACGCATTTTGCCATTGAAGCTTTCGGCAAAGCCATTCTGCATGGGCCTGCCTGGGGTGATGTAGTGCCAGTCGACACCATGGTCTTTTGTCCACGCAAAAATGGCGTGTGATGTCAGTTCGGTGCCATTGTCAGAAACAATCATCCCGGGCTTTCCTCTCTGTGCGATCAGGGCCGTCAGCTCACGTGCCACCCGGTGGCCCGAGATCGAGGTGTCGGGAATGGCTGCCAGGCACTCAAGGGTCACATCGTCTTTGATGTTCAAAACCCTGAACCTCCGGCCATTGGCCATCTGGTCATGGACAAAATCCAGTGACCAGCGGGCATTGGGTTTGGATTCCACTTGAATGGGGGCGCGCATGCCAATGGCACGGCGTCTGGACTTGCGTTTGCGCACCATCAGGCCTTCTTCGCGATACAGCCGGTAGATGCGGTTGATGCCTGACGGTTCTCCCTCACGCCTCAACATGATGAACAGGCGGCGATAGCCAAACCGGCGGCGCTCATTGGCAAGCTCCCGCAATCTGGTGCGCAGTTGCGTATCGGGTGGCCGGACAGAGTGATAACGCACCATCGTGCGGTCGGCCGCAATCACCATGCAGGCCCGACGCTCGCTCATCTGAAAGGCTTCCCTCAGTTGGACGACAGCTTCTCGCTTGGCGGCGGGCCTTACCATTTTTTTGACAGAAGCTCCCGCAGTGCCGAAGCATCCAGCATGGCATCGGCCAAAAGCCGCTTCAGCTTGCCGTTCTCCTCCTCCAAGGCTCGCAGCTTCTTGGCATCGGAAACATCCATGCCGCCGAACTTGGCTTTCCAGTTGTACAGCGTCGCTTCCGAGATACCGTGCTTCCTCGCCAGATCACCCGTCTTCGCACCTGCCTCATGCTCGCGCAAAACACCAATGATCTGCTCTTCCGTAAACCGTTTCCGCTTCATCGTCCGTATCCCTTTCTTCGGGCCGGACTCTAACTCCTTCTGGAGGAAAATCTTAGGGGCAGGTCAGAACAGTGCAAGGCCAC
>JAHFPK010000347.1 GCA_023266715.1 Hyphomicrobiales bacterium
AACTTTCTGACCTTGTTGTTCTGGTCGGCTCCAATCTTGCCTGGTGTCATCCGGTATTGTTCCAGCGCCTGATGGCGGCGAAGGAAATATGCGGCAAAAAAATTATTGTGATCGATCCACGCAGAACGGCGACAGCGGAATTTGCCGATATGCATCTCGCCATCAAGCCGGGCAGTGATGTGGCCCTGTTCAATGGACTCCTGGCTTACTTGCACACCCACGGCAAAACCGATGCGCAATTTGTTTCCGAGCATACGACCGGATTTGCAGACGCTTTGGCCGCTGCACGGGAATGTGATCCAACACAAGTTACGGGTGTTTTACAATCAGAACTTGAACACTTTTATCGTCTTTTTGCCGATACGGAAAACACCGTCACCGTCTGGTCGCAAGGTGTCAATCAGTCGAGTGCCGGGACCGACAAGGTCAATGCCGTCATCAACTGCCACTTGCTGACCGGGCGCATCGGGCGTGAGGGCATGGGGCCATTTTCAGTTACGGGCCAGCCCAATGCCATGGGCGGGCGGGAGGTTGGCGGTCTTGCCAATATGCTGGCGGCCCACATGGCAATCGAGAATCCGGCTCATCGGGATATTGTGCAGCGTTTTTGGAAAAGCCCGCGCATGCCAACCAAACCCGGCCTCAAAGCCGTGGACATGTTTGAAGCGGTGCGTGATGGCCGCATCAAAGCCATCTGGATCATGGCGACCAATCCTGTAGTGAGCATGCCCGATGCGGACGCAGTGCGCGATGCCTTGAAGCAATGCCCGTTTGTAGTGGTGAGTGACGCCATCCGCGATACGGATACAACGCGGCTGGCCCATGTGCTCCTTCCTGCCGCCGCCTGGGGCGAAAAGGACGGAACGATCACAAATTCCGAGCGCAGGATTTCGCGGCAACGGGCTTTTCTGCCTGTGGCCGGGGAAAGCAGGGCGGATTGGAAAATCATATCTGACGTTGCAGCGCGCATGGGCTTTGCAGGTTTTGAGTATGAAAGTGCGGCGAAAGTGTTCAGCGAGCATGCGGCACTGAGTTCGTTTGAAAACAATGGCACACGCGCCATGGATATCGGCGCTTTCGCTGATATGAGCAATGAGGCTTACGAGACGTTGTTGCCCTTCCAGTGGCCGAAGCCCGAAAACAGTGATGCCAAGGCGCGCATGTTTGGCGATGGAAAGTTTTTTACTGAAAGTGGACGCGCCGCTTTTGTTGCAACGCCCTTCCGGAAACCAAAGGGAAATATCTCAACCTCGTTTCCATTGGTGCTGAATACAGGCCGCATTCGTGACCAGTGGCATACGATGACGCGCACGGGAAAATCGGCAAGGCTGATGGCGCATATTGGTGAACCCTTCCTCGAAATTCACACCACCGATGCACGGAAGGCTGGAATTGTTCCTGCTTCCCTGGTGCGGGTGTCCTCGGGTCGTGGTGAGGTTATTCTGCGTGCTCTTGTAAGCGATAAACAGAAGCAAGGAACGGTTTTCGTACCGATGCACTGGAATGACACGAACGCCAATCTGGCGCGGGTTGACTCGCTGATTATGCCGAATCCAGATCCCGTATCCGGCCAGCCCGAACTTAAATTCACGCCTGTAGGGGCCAAGCCATTTTTGGCGGCATGGTATGGTTTTGCGGTGACTGTGCAACGGCTTGAAAAGCCGAATGTTGGATATTGGGCCGAGGCGCGTGCAGAAAATGGCTTCCGCTTGGAGCTTGCCGGTGTGCAATATCCTGAAAACTGGACTCACTTCGCCGAAGGCTTGCTGCAATCGACCGAGCTCATGGCCTATGTCGATGAACAGGCGGGCGCATTCCGCTATGCCGCTTTTGAAAACCAGAAGTTCATGGGCGCCTTGTTTGTATCGCGCGAACCTGCTGCGGTTGCGCGTAATTGGCTGGCGGAACAGTTGGGCAAAGTTCACTCAAGGACAGATGCCTTTCGCATTCTTGCAGGCCGTAGCGGCAGTTCAAAAGACTGCGGCAGCATTGTTTGCGCCTGCAACAATGTGGGCAAGACTACAATTCTTTCCGCTATTGCTGGCGGGGCAGTGACCCTCAATGCAATCGGAGAAATCACCAAGGCTGGAACAGGTTGTGGTTCGTGCCGCGCAGAAATACAGGGGATGCTCCATGGCAGGCACTTGCAAGCGGCAGAGTGAATTATTGGAAAGCGGCATTGGTGAACTGTCGCTTCTGCCACTGTTTTTTGATCTTAAAGGCAAGAAAGCGCTGGTTATCGGTGTCTCGCAAGGGGCAAGGTGGAAGGCTGAGCTTGTGCGGGCAACCGGCGCGCTGGTTCAGCAGTTAGACAAGCCGCCAATGGCGGAAAACGCACTGCGTGGCTATTCCTTCGTCGTTGCCGATATTGCAGATGAAGAGGATGCCGCAAAATTTGCCAAGGAAGCGCAAGCGGCTGGTGTTGCCTTCAACATGGTGGACAGGCCTGGGCTTTGCCAGTTTCAATTCGGAGCCATCGTTAATCGTTCGCCGGTGATCGTGAGCATTTCAACAAGCGGAGCGGCGCCGGTCCTGGCGCAGACCATCCGGCAGCGCATTGAATCAATCCTGCCTGATAATCTTGGGGCATGGGGCGCTCTTGCCAAACGCCTGAGGGGCCGCATCACGCATGTCATTCACGAAAGCAGCTTGCGGCGTGCGGTGTGGCAGCGCTTCGCTGGATTGGCGATGGCTGGAACCAGTGCATCGGAACATGATGAATATTCCCTGCTTGCGTCCCTTCTCGAAACCTCGGCAATCCAGCGGAAACCGGTCGTTATTGAAATTCCGCCCGGGAGGGATTTGATGACATTGAAGAATTGCCGCATGCTGATGAATGCGGATGTTGTTTATGACTATTCGGGCCGTGATTTTGTGAAATCTCTCATGCGGCGCGAGGCAGAATATGTGAGCCAGGATCCACAGATGCCTGCCGAACATCATGACGACCGGAGTCGCAATGTGGTTATTTGCGTTTCAGCTGCTAAGCCGGAAGTCTGGCAGACGGTGATTGACCTTCCTGAG
>JAHFPK010000064.1 GCA_023266715.1 Hyphomicrobiales bacterium
TGATGTGGCCCTTCTCATCGGGCTTGACGCTTCGGGTTATGATACGGATGCCGATGGCCACTATCTCTCCCGGCTTGCTCCCGGCATCAATGCGCGGAAAGTGCGCGAGCTCGGCGGCACCGGCGGCAAGATCATGGTGTATCTGCGTTCCGATCACCCTAAAGCAAACAGCCATAACATGGCGATCATCAAACAGTGCATCGAGGATTTTGCCAGGGAAGACCTTCTGCTCGTCGTCGAGTTCCTGACCTATTCCGTGCCCGGCGAAGATGCGGCTGCCTACAAGGCCAAGTTTCCATCCCTGATCGAAGGTGGCACAAAGCTTTGCCTCGATGCTGGTTCCAAAGTTTTGAAGCTTCCCTATCCGGGAACGGCGGAAGCCTGCTCGGCCATTACTGCCATGTGTGGCAAGGTTCCATGGTCGGTTCTCTCGGCCGGGGTTGATCATGAAACCTTCATTGGCCAGGTTGAGATTGCCATGACCTATGGCGCGTCCGGCGTGATCGCGGGCCGCGCGCTTTGGAAGGATTGTGTTTCATTGAACCGGGCTGAGCAAAAATCCCTACTGACGAACAAGGCATTGCCAAGGCTCAAACAGATTCAAGCGATTCTGGAGCGCTTCCCGCAGAGCCTTCAACAGGGTGTCAAAAACTGATCATGGCGGAAGCGACCGCAATCGGCATCGACGTTGGCGGAACGAATATCCGCGCGGCCAGAGTTCTGAAAGACGGAAGCATTTCCGACTGGATGTCGCAACCGACGGCCAGCCAGCCAGAATTGGTGCTTGCGCAAATCGGGGAGTTTGTTGGAGCGCTGAGAAATAAGAGCGTTGGGGCAATCGGTATCGGTTTGCCGGGACGCATAGATACCAAAGCTGCCAATGTGCTTTCCGGTGGGTTCGTTGATCTCACCAACGTCCCTCTTGTCAGCGCCGTGCAAAAGTCATTTCAGGGTCCAGTAGTCATCGACAATGATGGCAACATGGCGCTGGTCGGCGAGCAGGCCGTAGGACGGGCCAAGGGCATTTCCAATGTCATGATGTTTACCATCGGCACGGGGATCGGCGGGGCCGTATTCAGCAATGGCAAAATTTTCCGGGGGCGTGCTACGGCGGGCCAACTCGGCCACTTGACTGTCGATGTGAATGGCGAGGCGTGCTTGTGTGGCAGACGGGGTTGCATAGAAACAACAAGTTCCGGCACTGCTCTTGGACGGCACATTGCGACAGCCGGATTGAATCCGGGCACGACGATTGAAGAACTTCTCTGTAAATCATCCAAGGGTGATGCGCTTGCTTCAGGCGTGCTTGCCCTCTGGGTTAATCCCTTGCGCGCCGCTATCGACAGCGCGGTTGCAGCGTTTGACCCGGAACTCGTGCTGCTTGGCGGCGGTCTCGGCATTGCGGCGCATCAGGCGCTGGCGAAGTTTCCAGCACTGGCAACATGGTATCAATGCCCGGTGGAACCGGCTGAACTTGGGGATCGTGCTGGCGTGATCGGGGCAGGACTAAGTGCTTTGGCAAAGCTCACGGCATGAAACGGGCGGTTCTGGTCAATGGCATTCCGGCCTCGGGCAAAAGCACGGTAGCGCGCGCCATTTCGAATACCAAGGGCTGGTCCCTGCTCACACTCGACACCATCAAGGAAGCTTTCTTCGCCCATCTTGGAACTGGTGACCGGGACTATAACCGATTGCTGGGCAAGGCGAGCTATCAGGCGATCTTCGCGCTCATCGAGGACTTCCCGAATGATTCGACTGTGGTGGTTGACGCCTGGTTTGGTTTTCAGCCCGTTGAGGTTTTGCAGGGCCATATTGCCCATGCGGGAATTGAACAGATTGCCGAAGTCTGGTGCCATGCGCCGGGAGAGGTATTGGGCGAACGCTACCGTGCAAGGCTGGGCCAGCGCCATTCCGGACACTTAGGAGAATCCTATATTCCCGAACTCATTGAGCTGGCGAGCCGGGCGAAACCACTTGGAACCTATCACCTGTTCGATGTCGATACGACCCGCCCACTGGATAGTGCTGCTTTAATGAAGTGGCTCGACACTATCTTCACATGACCATCGACAGGCGGATGAATACTTGTTTACAACAGCGCCTACCCGCGCCTGAATGATTTCCTGGCTGAGCGACAAGGTGCGCCGTTCCGGCAAATTCGCAAATTGCGCGATGAGACCGATTTCACCTGAAGCGCCATCAATGTTGGTGTGAAGAATTTTCAGTGCATCCTGAATCGCACTGTCAGGCCAATAGTAACGAATGCGATCACTGAGGCCGTATATCTTCAGCAAATCAGCGCGATTGTCGCTTGCGATGTAGCCTTGCCAGTATTTTGGATCAGCGTTCATGACATCAGCGATGACCGACATAATATTGGATTTTATCGCAATGGGCATGCGATCCTCGATACAGGCCATGGCAACAACGGCTTCGCGGTAGGCCGCTGTGAGTTCCGGTCCCACTTTAAGAATAGCGAAATGCGAAGCCACGAGATCGTGCAAGGCTTGAGGTGTTTGATAATCCGTCGAGTGAGCTTCGAACACTGCGTTAGGAATCTGTTGAATAGTTGAAGCAAGCTTGGCCGCTTTCGCATTGTCGAAGGCAAATATCTGGCTGTTGCCGAAGTCCACACCGGGCTGCACCACAATGCCGATCACGCACGCAAGGGCTGCTTCCAGTCCGCGCTTTGCAAATGCGGCTTGATGCAGTTCATAGGTTCGTAAGGCTGCTTCTGGCTTGGTTACGGCGAGACCTTCAAGAATTTTCGTTTCACCGCCGGGAATAGGAACTTCCGTGCCAATTATATAAAGCAGTTCAGCGCTGCCAGAATATTTCTCTGCGACAGAGCAAAGCTCTGCTGCGCGCGCGGCCATTTCTGTTTCAACAAGACCCTGATCGTCGGCACAGGCCATGCTGGCGTCGAGATGTATCTTGGTGAAACCGGCATCGACATAACAGCGCACGAGATCACGAGCCTTTGCCATGGCTTGTGACGCTGAAAGGCTTTTCCATGGATTAGGGCCAAGATGATCACCGCCGAGAATGATGCGGCTGGTAACAACATCGGCCTCGCGGGCCAGTGCAAAGACAAATTCACGGAAATCGACGGGCTTCATGCCGGTGTAGCCGCCGTCCTGATTGACCTGATTGCAGGTGGCTTCAATCAGGATTGGCTTGTCATTGTCGCGGTAGCAACGGAAAATCGCACGCAGGGTTTCGGGATGGGCGGTGCAATAGGACGGGATGCCCGCATGGCGCCCAGCCCGGCTGGCTGCAATGATCTGTTTCATGTCTGACGCGTCAGAAATTTTTCAATTTGGGGGAGTGTGCTGTTGCCTTCCATCGGCCCCACTTTGGTCACAGCCATCGCGCCTGCCGCATTGGCGTATTGCAAAGCCTTCTGAAATGAAAACTGGCCCGATGAAATCAAGGTGACGAAGGTTGCGCAAAAGCAATCGCCAGCACCAGTTGGATCAATGACATCGACCTTGTGAGCAGGAAAATTGTAAGCCTCACCGTTTCGATGAAACCCGGAAGAACCCTTGTCGCCCTTTTTCAGCACGACATAACTTGCGCCCTTGGCAAATAATTTGGGAGCGTAACTTTCAAGATTTTCTCCGGGGAACAGCACGGCAGCATCCTCTTCACTCGGCAGGAAATAGGTACAGATGGCCATGAGATCATGCACCGTTGTGAAGTAGTTGGGATCGCTGATTAGTTCCTTTCGGATATTCGGGTCGAAGGAAATCGCAACGCCTCTGCTGTGCAACGCCTTGCAAACTCGCAACACTTTTTCGCGCATTGCGGCGCTTGCGAGAACCGAGCCGGACACATGCATGATGCCGGTTCCAAAGTTCGCGAGTTTTTCAATCGTCGTGTGATCGACCACAAATTGAGACGCTGCCGAATGGACGATGTTGTAAACGAAATCGCGACTGCCATCGGCATTGTAACTTACAAAGGCGCTGCCCGTGGGCACACCCAAAACCTGGGAGACAAGGCTGGTGTCAACACCATCCGCCCTGAGCCGCTCCAGGATGACCTGGCCAAAGGCGTCATCCCCCACGGCTCCAGCAAAGATGCAGCGGCCACCGCAACGGGCTGCCTGATCGATGAAAATGCCCGGGGCGCCGCTCGCATAGGGGCCGCTATAGGTGCCTACACGGCGATTGTGGCCGTCCTTGTCGCTGCAGACAAATTCGACGAGGAGCTCGCCGATCGACGCAATTCCGTTGCTGGCGGGCATTGCCCTATTATCCCCAAATTCTCACAGATTTCGACTGTGGAATAATTACAAATTGGCGTCAATTGCAATCTTTACGCTCGTCAATTTTTATTGACGCATTGTAAAGTTAGTGACACGTTGCTAAACAGGATGTGAGTGTTGGGAACGGTCCTCAGTGCGAACCAAGAAAATCGGAACGATGGAGGAATTTGCGCTAGCCGTTGGCCTGTCGCGGCCGACGGTATCCAAGTTTTTCCATGACCCCACCTCGGTTCGGGCCAAGACCCGCACCAAGATAGAAGCCACCCTTAAGCAAACGGGCTTCCGCCCCAACATCTTTGCAGTGAACCTCAACCGGCGCCGGACCAAAATCATCGGTCTGATCGTGCCTGATCCTACTGATCCATTTTACATGACGCTGGCGCGGCGTATCGAAACGGAAGCCACCGATGCAGGCTATCTGGCCCTGGTGCTGAGTTCCAACGGCAGACCGGAAGTTGAATCCCGCGCCATTGAAACCATCACGGCCCTCAATGTTGCGGGCGCCATCATCGCGCCACTTGGCGAAAAATCGCAGCGCGCCAAGCTGAAATCCCTCGGCAAGGAAATGCCTCTGGTGTACATTGATGCGCCCCTTGATGATGAAGGGCCCTTTGTGGGCACCAACAACTATCAGAGCATTCCACTGATCACCGAATATCTTTGCCGCTCCGGCGACCAGCCCACCTATTTCGACACGCCCATCGTCAACAGCAATGCAATTGACCGGCGCAAGGCCTATGTTGCGACGATGGAGCGGCTGAATTTTGAACCGCGCTTCGCCAATCTTCCGCCCACCAATGAATGGGACTTTGAAAAAGTCTCCTTCGATGAGGCGTCGCGCATTTTGAGGGATGGCGGCTTTCCCACGAAGACGCTGCTTTGCGCCAATGACCGGGTGGCCTTCGGGGTTCTGGCAGCCATGTATCAGGCGGGACTCAAGGTGGGTTTTGCTCCCCATTGCCACTACCGCGTAGCAGGCCACGACAACCAGCGCCTGAGCGCCTTCACCTGCCCGCCGCTGACGACGGTTTCACAGGATAGCGACGAGATGGGAAGGGTTGCGCTCGACCTGCTGTTTTCCAAAATTGATCACGACGAAACCGAGCAAGGCAGCAATCTCGGCAAGGACCGCATTCTGCTCAACGCCGAACTGGTGCTGCGCAAGTCGGCCTAAAACTATTTGCCGACCATCATGCGGACGATCTCGTCGCCGGTGGTTTCCCTCGGCTTGCGCTCGCCGGCATTCTCGCCACGGCGGAATACGACGATGCGGTCAGCCACCTCGAAAATGTCACCCAGATTGTGCGAGATGAAAATAATGCCCTTGCCTTCGGCCTTCAGTGACTGAATGAGTGAGATCACCTTGCGCTGTTCGGGAACACCCAAGGCCGCGGTCGGCTCATCCATGATCACGAGACGGGCATTCCAATACATAGCGCGGCCGATGGCCACGGCCTGACGCTGGCCTCCGGAGAAAGCCGCCGCCGGAGCGTCGAGGCGCTCTACGTGAAAATCCAGTCGACGCATGGTTTCCTGCGCCACATCCGCCATCTTTTGGCGGTCGATTACCGGAAGGAAACCGAAGAGTTTCTTCATCGGTTCGCGGCCGAGGAAAATGTTGGCGCCGATCGAGAGATTGTCGGCGAGAGCCAAATCCTGATAAATCGTCTCGATGCCGTTGTCGCGCGCCTCCTGCGGCGTGGCGAAAGCTATACGCTTGCCATCAAGCAGGATATCGCCATCTTCATATCCGAAGACGCCGGAGATGGCCTTGATGACTGTCGACTTGCCGGCACCATTGTCGCCGGCCAGTGCCACCACTTCGCCGGGATGGATGTCGAAGGACACCTTGTTGAGAGCCTGAACGCCACCGAAATGCTTCGAGACGTTGCGCACGGTTAGAATGGGGGCCTGCTCACTCAACCTGGCGCCCTCCCATGAAGCGGCGCTGGGCCTGATCGACCAGCACGGAAACGATGATGACGGCACCGACAGCGATAAACTGCCAGAAGGGCTCGACGTTGACGAACACCAGCCCGTAATCGATGACGGCAATCACCAGCGCCCCGGCGACCGTTCCCCAGATTGTGCCGGAGCCGCCGAACAGGCTCGCCCCGCCGATCACTACGGCCGCGATCGACAGCAGCAGCAGCGGCTCGCCCGCCTGGGGAGCGCCTGCCGAGAAGCGACCGGTGTAGAGCACGCCTGCAATACCGGCCATGACGGCCGAGAGGACATAGATCTTGATCGTCAGTTTCTTGATATTGATCCCGGCGCGGCTGGCCGCCGCCTTGCTGGCGCCCATGGCGTAGGTGTGCTGGCCAAAGCGGGTTTGCGACAGCATGTAGTGCAGCACGACACAACAAATCGCGGCCAGAATAACCAGAACAGGCACGCCGAGGACGCGGTCGTTGCCGATGGTACTGTACCAGGGATTGCTGATGGCAATGGTCATGCCGCCAGCGATGAGATAGGCCGATCCGCGGGCAACGCCATACATGCCGAGCGTGCCGATGAAGGGCGGAACTTTTAGCTGGGCGATGAGCCAGCCGTTCACCAGCCCCGGAATCAGCGTCATCCCAACGCCTGAGAGGACTCCAAACAACATGGCGGGAAACGGCGGAAGGCCAAGCTGGGCTGCGGCATAGTTTGCCAGATGGGCGGCGATGACCGAGGCGAAGCCCATCACAAAGCCGAGCGACAGATCGATGCCAGCTGAAATGATGACGAAGGTCTGCCCGAGCGCCAGCACGAGAGGTGCAGTCGCGGCGACGGTTATGGCTTTTATATTATAGGGATTGAATATGAATGTGACATCGTAGGCGGCACGCGACCAGACCTCGAAAAACACGATCAGAAGTATGAGGAAAACCCAAGCGCGAAGCTCGGCGATTCGCAGGAGGATCGCCTTGCCGTTGCCTTGAGTTGTCGCTGTGGCCATCAACAGTCTCCGCGGGTCAAGTCTATATTACTAGCCGCTGCCCATGCAATGGACAGCGGCTAGTCAAGTTTGTTTAGTCAGGGAGATTTATTCGCTCTTGTAGAGATACTTGTTGATGTTCGGATCGTCGATATTGGCGGCGGTCATGACCGAGAAGCCCGTACCGATTGCGGTCGGCGCAGGATTGCCAGTGACATGGGCATAGGCTGCCATAAATCCGAAGTAGCCGATTTCGGCAGGATGCTGCGCGATGGTAAGTTCGAAGGTACCATCCTTGAGCTGAGCCACGATCGATTCCGGCGCATCGAAGCCGGCCATCTTGACCTTGCCCGCCACACCGGCTTGCTTGGCGCCATTCGCCGCGCCACTGGCCGAGAACAGATTGGCGCCGAAGACGCCTGCGAGATCAGGCACGCGTCCGAGAACGGCCTGGAACTGGGCGGCGGCCTTGTTGGCGTCGTCATCGTTGAACTGGGTTTCAAGCACTTCAACACCGGGGAAGTTCTTCATCTCGTCCTTGAAGCCTTCTTCGCGTTGGTCGGTTGTCGAGATGCCGGGCTTCACGTTGGAGACGTAGACCTTGCCCTTTTCACCGATGGCCTTGGCCAAGGCGCGGGCTGCCATGCGGCCGCCGAGCACGTTGTCGGAAGCGACATAGGAGATTGGGAAATCCGCATCGCCAGCGCCCGTCTGGAATACGCCGGTGCCGATGAACGTATCGACGCAGACAACCGCGATGCCAGCATCATTTGCTTTACGCAGCGGTTCGATGAGCTGCACCTTGTCATTTGGCGCAATCAAAATGGCGTGGGGCTTCTTGGCGATGATGGCATCGAGAATGGGAACTTGCAGGGAGACGTTCCATTCGGCAGCGCCCTGATAAATGAGTTCGGCACCGGTTGCTTTTGCGGCGGCTTCCGCGCCCTTGTGCATGGTGACGTAGAAACCGTCAGCCGTGAGGCCGGGAATAAGTGCGATAACAATCTTGTCTTGCGCTGAGGCCTTGCCGGCAATCAGCGAGGTGGTCGCAGCTGCAGTTGCCACGCCCATCATTTTAATAAGTGAACGACGCTCCATTATTTCCTCCCAATAAGTGAACACAAAGGAACAAGCCTCGTTAAGTGGGCTGTCCTTGAAATTAACATCGCAATATTCTTGTTACTCGTCAACTACAATTTTTACGCGCGTTAAATATTGAAACAAGCGCGGCTTCGCCCTTCTTCCATCGCTGGAAGAGCACTTTATCTACACGGCGAAACAAGCCTTCATCCGGGCATGGCGCGCACCCATTCCATGCGTTGTTTGAAATCTTTCGCACCAAAGGCGAGCGAGCCCATGACGATGGTTTCAGCGCCAGCCCGGCGCAGGCCCGGAACCGTATGTTCGCGGATGCCGCCGTCGGCTGCCAGAATGACGCGCCGTTGCTGTGTTGCTATCAATGCTCGCGCTTCCCGCAATCGGGTCTCCGCCTGGTCATCGAGGCCTTTGCCTTTCACGCCCATAAGCGTGCCGAGAAAAGTCAGCATGCTGATGCGATCCAGGAAAGACTTGGCGACGGAAACCGGGGAGTGGAGCTGCATGACAATGCCGGACTTCAGGCCCTTGGCGTGAATGAGCTTCAGCGCGGCATCCGCTTTGCCATTCTCAGCATGGATACTAATGAGGTCAGCACCCGCATCGGCGAATTGTTCGATCTGATTGAGAAGGATTGCGTCCGCGACCATGAGATGGACATGCAAGGGTTTTGCCGTAGCGCGGCGCGCGGCTGTGACGAGATCGGGGAAGAACAACAGCGCTGGCGAAAAATGTCCATCGGCCACGTCGATGTGAAAAATATCGGTGAAGGCTTCAACGCGCGCGATGTCGTCAACCAGGTGACCGAGGTCAGCGGACCACAGGGACATCTCGGCAAGCAAACGGTCACTGGGAAGTTTTTCGAGCCAACCTGTTGCCGGGTGAAGGATTCTTGAGTCTGTCACAATGCTTTTCCTTTTGAAATTGAAGTCAAGAATTGCGCCAAAGTCTTGCGAAACTCTGCAACGTGTTTTGGTTTGTCAGTTGCCTTCGGGGTGATCTCAACAAACTGCGATCCGGCTATGTTACTGGCAAGCGTCTGGGCAAATTCTAGCGGATGAACAGCATCAATTTTATGACCGATGACGAGGGTTGGTACTGCAATAGTACGCACCTCCGCCTCGCTAACACCGGGACCATCCGCGGCAATGGCGGAAAGTAGTGATGTTGTTGCGGCACGGTCGTTCGCGGAAAAGAATTTTTTTAGCGAAAGAAGATTATCAGGAGCTTCTCGTGCAAGTCGTTGAGCCGTTGCCGAGATCTCAAAATTGCTGACGGTGCGTTGTTGCAAATAACTTGCAACTTCAATGAATGGCTTCATGTTTTCCGGCGCTGCATTCCACAGCCATGCAGGCCGCGCGAGGATCAACGCTCTCACCCGCGTCGGATTTTTAATAGTAACGCGCATTGCAATCGCAGCACCCATGGATATGCCACCAATGACGAAACGACCAACACCACGGGAATCCGCAAAGGCCAGGACATCATCGGCGAAATTTGCAATTGAAAGTTCACGTGGATCGCCAAGGCTTGATTTTCCTTGTCCACGGCATTCAAGAGTCAAACGGCGAAACCCTTGTGCATCAGGAAATACTTCCGCCACCTGAGCTTCATCGCCGCCAAGCCCGTGCTGGAATATGACAGGCAGCCCTTCGCCACCATCCCAACTCCGGAGTGAGACATCATCGCGCCGGAGGGTGAACCAACTCATGCCGCGATCACCCCACGCAGAAATGCGGCTACGCCCGGCGCTTCCTGTTCGCTCAAGCCATGGGTGACAAGCGGGCCGTCAAATCCGGCACTGCGCAGACAACGGACAAAATGCGGGAAGTCGATAACACCGGAGCCCGCAGCGGTAAATTCACCGTTGGCGCGGCGGTCCTTGGCGTGGGCCATGGCGATGCGATTACCCAGTAGATCGATGGCTTGCGCAACGATTGATTGGCTCTCGTGGCGCAATGCAACTTCAAAAAGATTTGCCGGATCGAGCACAATGCGAAGGCGGGGAGATTTTAGTTCGTCGATGAGTCGCCTTGCCTGTTCGGCGGAAGAGACAACATTGGCAAGTTCTGGCTCAATGCCGAGATGGACTCCATTCTCTTCAGCCAGTGCAACAGCCTTGCTCAATTCTTCAAGAAGATCGCGCCAGGCTTCCTTGCTGGAATTGTCGGGGTGATGCTTCCATTGGTCTTTCCCATCGCGCGTTCCTGTGCAGAGTGTGACCAACCGCGTTCCCATAAGCGGAGCGGCACGGATGATGGTGGCGAGACGGACCAGTCCGTCGGCACGGACTGCGGGATCAGGATGAATCATGTTGTAAGTGCCGGAGATTGCTGCAATGGCTACTCCAGATGCAGCGCTCGCTTTGGCTATCTCATCGGCAAGGGCAGGAGCAATAGTCTCAGGCATTGATGGCATGCCAAGACAGGCCATGTTGAATTGGGCAACTTCATATCCGGCTTGCTTGACGGCATTGAACATCGGTAGGGCGCCGGTTGCGGAAAAGGTTTTGGCAAAGATGCCGATCTGCATCAGACCGGACCTTGTACATCGCTGAGGCGAATGGCGCGACGGGTGCGAACCGACTCGGCTATGGCAACCATGGCGCGGACCGAGGCTATGCCATCGCTGATGTCGGCTCCCCGCATTGGCGCGCTATCGAAAATTGTGTCGGCAAAGCCTTCGAGTTGGCGGCGATAGAAATGTCCGTCGGCACCTAGCGGCCGTCGCCATGTCGCGTCTTTTTCGGAGAAAATATCAACATCGGAGGATTTGTAGTACCAGGGATTGTAAGTCTTGGCGATGACGCTGCCGTTCTCGCCATAAATCTGCA
>JAHFPK010000348.1 GCA_023266715.1 Hyphomicrobiales bacterium
GCAGCGCGCTCCGCCACGATGATATTGCAGAGCGAGCCGGTGAGCAGCAGGTTTCCGGCAAAAGTCGAGAGCAGTGCGAGCCCTGTGAGCGTTCCGGGTGAAAGCGCCGGCAGCAGCTTGAGGATGAGGATGATGGTGGGCACATTGCCGATTGAATTGGACGCCGCCAGCATCAAAGGCCCCATGACCGATAGGCGCTCTGGCATGAAGCCGAAGGCCGCAAGCTCTTTGAGGCCGTCCTGGGCAAGCCCGGTCTTGGCGAAAGCTGCCGTGACGCCAAACAGGCAGACAAACAGCAGGAGAAGATGCCAGTCAGCGGCGCCGATCATCTCCCGTGACGAAAGCTTGCGCGACAGGAGGAGAAAGCCCGCAACCGCCAGCGCGCTCAATTCCCGTGGCAGGGGCGTCAGAAACAGGATAACCAGCGCTGCGACCGCGGCGAGCCCCTTGCCGAGCTGATAAGGATCAACGGGTGGAGTGGAAGAAACAGCAGCGGCAACCGGCGTATCGCCAAGCCGCTTGCGCCAGGTGAGCAGTACGGCCCCATAGACAAGGGCGAGCGATAACAGCACCGGCGGCAGGGCGAGCAGAATATAACCCCAGAAATCCAGGCCGCCAGCCTGGCCGATCAGGATGTTCTGCGGATTGCCGATGAGCGTCGCCGCCGAACCGGCATTGGCCGCTCCCGCCAAAACCACAAGATAGGGCCGCGCGTCAAGACCGTGCGCCAGCAGCCCGGCGCAGATCAGCGGTGTGAGGGCAAACACCACAACGTCATTGGACAGCACCGCTGAAAGCGCCCCCGTTACCAGCACGACGACCAGCAGAAGCAGGCGCGGATTGCGCGCCGCATGGGTGACGCGGCCGGCAACAAGGCCATAGAAACCACTCATCTCAAACTGCGCCGAAAGAATCATCAGTGCAAAGAGCAATGCGATTGTCGGCATATCGACCGCGCGGCCCGCCTCGTCTAGGCTGAGATCGCCCGAGGCGAGAAGCACGATCAGGCCGAGAAGGGCAACCCCGGTGCGGTCGATCGCCAATCCCGGCACGCGCCCCAGCGCCATGCCGAGATAGACCAGGAAGAAAACCGTAACCGCCAGCGTGGTCACGGAGTATGCTGGCGCTTCCTCGCCGCCAGGGTCCGGAGCCGCAGCGCGTTCAGGCGGATGAAGCCCGCCGCGTCCTTTTGGTCATAGGCTCCACGGTCGTCCTCAAAAGTCACCAGGGCATCCGAGTAAAGTGATTTGGGCGACTTGCGGCCAACCACAATCACATTGCCTTTGTAGAGCTTGAGGCGGACAATGCCTTCCACATGCTCTTGGCTCTTGTCCACCATCGCCTGCAGTATTTCGCGCTCCGGCGAGAACCAGAAACCGTAATAGACCAGCTCTGCATAGCGCGGCATGAAGCTGTCCTTGAGGTGCGCAGCCTCACGGTCCAGCGTCAGGCTTTCCATGGCGCGGTGGGCAACCGAAAGGATCGTGCCGCCCGGTGTTTCATAAATGCCCCGCGACTTCATCCCAACGAAACGGTTTTCCACGAGATCAAGCCTGCCAATGCCATTGTCATGGCCCAGTTGATTGAGAGCCGTGAACAAAGTGGCAGGCGACATGGCCTTGCCATTAATGGCTACGGGATCACCCTTCTTGAATTCCATCTCGATATAGGTGGCCTTGTCCGGCGCATCTTCCGGCGCAATGGTGCGCTGATAAACGTAGGGCGGCGCTTCCACCCACGGGTCTTCCAAAACCTTTCCTTCCGACGAGGAATGCAGCAAATTGGCGTCCACCGAAAAAGGAGCTTCGCCGCGCTTGTCCTTGGAAACCGGAATCTGGTGTTTCTCGGCAAAATTGATCAGGTCCGTGCGGCTCTTGAAGTCCCATTCACGCCATGGGGCGATGATCTTGATATCCGGATTGAGCGCATAGGCAGTGAGTTCAAAACGCACCTGGTCATTGCCCTTGCCAGTTGCCCCATGGGCAATGGCATCAGCGCCCGTCTCTTTGGCAATTTCGATCAGACGCTTTGAAATGAGCGGCCGCGCAATGGATGTGCCCAGCAGATAGACACCTTCATAAAGCGCATTGGCCCGGAACATCGGGAAGACGAAATCGCGGATGAATTCTTCCCGCACATCTTCGACATAGATCTGCTTGATGCCGAGCATCTCGGCCTTCTTCCGCGCCGGTTCCAGTTCGCCGCCCTGGCCCAGATCGGCGGTGAAGGTCACAACCTCCGCCCCATACTCCGTCTGCAGCCATTTCAGGATGATGGACGTATCAAGCCCGCCCGAATAGGCGAGAACAACTTTTTTAACCTGGCCGCGCTTGGACATGGATTTATTCTTTCGCTTATTCCCCCATCCGTCACCCCGGCGAAAGCCGGGGTCCATTTCAAAAGAAGATTCCGGCTTTCGCCGGAATGACGGACGTGAAGGTGGTATATTGCGAAGGAATTATCACGAGGGCCGAGGTTGCCGCAAGCCCGCGCTTCAATAGGCAAAAAATTGCTAAGTTAATTTTGACTCGTAACCCAAAACGTCAAGCACGGGGCAACCGGGGGCACCGGGGCCAGTACATTGCGAAACCGTTTCCGCCAAAACATTTTCAAGTTTCTTGAGATCGCTGATCTTGGAACGGATATCCCTCAAGTGGATTTCTGCCAGTGCCTGAACTTCTCCGCATGACGTCGCACCACCATCAGCAAGCCGAAGAAGAGCCCGCACTTCGTCCTGCGAGAATCCCATATCACGCGATCGCTTTATGAACCGGAGCCGCTTCACATCTTCAGTATTGTAGGTTCGCCGCCCATTGGCTCCACGCTGTGGCACCGGGAGGAAACCTATCCGTTCATAGTAGCGGATAGTTTCGATAAACACAGCGGTTTGGCGGGATAGCTCGCCAATTGCAAATTCAGCCAATCGCGCATTCGTGATGTTTTTTGACATCCTGACCTCTTGCTCCTGTAGTTACTACAGGATGTAGGGTGGGGGTGTACATTAAGAAAGACCGG
>JAHFPK010000349.1 GCA_023266715.1 Hyphomicrobiales bacterium
TGGCGCTCAACCTAAAGTGTCGTTCACTTCACTTTCCGCAACATAACCGCCGTGGCATCATCGGCAGGTTTGAACCTGGGATATTTTTTACAGGAAGGATCGGAAGCTTCAACGGCACGGACCTGCGCCAGCACACGGTCGGTGCCTTGCTTCCCGAGTGAAGCCTCAATGAGCGTTTCGTCCGTATGGAGTTTATAATGATCAACGGCGCGGTAGTAACCATCGGTGCAGAGGAGAATTTCCTGGGGCGCGCCGAGATCAAGATAATCGACAAACTGCGTTGAAGCTTCATTCGCTTCAAGAATGCTGTAGCCACCTGGACGATTGCGCATGTAGCGCCCTGACAGGAGTTGCAGGCGGAATTTGGCAAGGAGTGATTTTACGTCAAATGCGCCGGCAGCGCGGTGTTGGGCGGCCTCACGTGCCAATTGATAATCGAGTACATTGTTGGGCGAGGCCGCAAGAATGGTGTGGGCACCATCGCCGGCGCGAGCCAGCAAGCAGGAGTCGCCGAGGCGTAGCGCCCGCCATGCCTTGTCATAGCGTTTCAGCAGAATGAGACAGGCGGCTGGCGGGTCATAATCTTTCGGAATATCAAGCTCTTCCACAGCCGCATTAAAGTCAATTATCAAGGCTTGAACGAGTCTTGAAATGATTTCACGGAGAGAAAGTTCAAGGTCCGCAAGACTCCGCAAATGATCATCGGCCTTGGCAACCAGCCAGGCTGCATCGGTGTCGGCGGAGAGAAAATTCCGACCATTTATGCCGGTGACGCCATCAAATACCCACGCGGCGGTAACATCATCGGCGTTGCCGAGAATTCCCCAGCCATCCTCGTTGACGGAGCCGCTTCCCTGACTGACCGCGCCGTCCAGCTTCAAAGGGATACCACCCGTCCGGTCCGCACGCTTTCATCGGCTGCGAGCACGATACGCAGCGAATTGATCGCATCTTGCACATGGCCGCTCATGTCGCGATCGTGGCGGATCGCATCAAGGAACAATTCCTGCTCGCGGTTGCACAGTTCCTGATGGCCCGGTTCATCATCCATCCGGATGACCTCATCCGGCGTGGCGAAACTCCCTTTGGGCGTGAGAAGTGAGTGGTGTAAGCGCAGGGCGCTGGTGCGCGTATGGCTGTCCACATCTGAAGACGCGGTCTTGCTTTCTTCCATTGCAATGGAGACGGAACCCTTTGGCCCGATCATGTCTTTCACGAAAAAAGCCGTTTCGCTCATCATCGGCCCCCAACCCGCTTCATACCAGCCGACGGAACCATCATCGAAGGACACATGAAGGTGGCCGTAATTATACATATGCTCGTCAACTTCATTCGTCAGCCTTGCACCAACGGCATGGACTCGAATGGGCTTGGCACCCGTTACCTGGCACATGACATCCACGTAGTGCACGCCGCAATCAACGATGGGAGAGATTGAATTCATCAGTTGTTTGTGCACCGCCCACTGTGGACCAGAGGATTGTTGGTTGAGATTCATCCGCATGACCAGCGGCTTGCCTAGCGTTTTTCCAACTTCGACAAACTTCACCCAGGAGGGATGAACTCGCAGGATATAGCCGATCACCAGTTTCCTGCCGGATGCTTTGGCGAGTTTCGCAATTTCCTCGGCTTCGGCTACTGTATCGGCCAGGGGTTTTTCGATAAAGATGTGGCAGCCCGCCTTCAGCGCCATTTTGGCATAGGCGGCATGGGTGTCGGGCCAGGTGTTGATCGACACGGCGTCGGGCTTTGTGGCTGCGAGTGCCTGCGCATAGTCGGAATACAGGGAAATGCCTGAAAATTCTTTCTTGATATCGTCGCGTGTCTCAATGCCGCGGCTGCAGAGCGCCACGATTTCAAAACCTTTGATGGACTTGTAGGCGCGGGCATGGCTCAGACCCATATTGCCGAGGCCCACGACAAGCACTTTGATTTTTTTCATTTGCCGTCAATCCATGTTTTGAGAACGTGCAAGTCATCATTCAAATGCACAAGGCTCGCCAGATAGCCGGGTTTGATGCGGCCGAGGTCATGATCAAGCCGGAGGAATTCTGCAGGATTAAGCGAGGCCATGCGCAGGGCATCTTCCAAGTTGACGCCAAGCCTTTCAACGCAATAACGCACCGCTTCATCCATGGTGAGGTTTGATCCCGCAAGCGTGCCATCATCCAGGAGCAGTTTGCCATTTTTTCGGCGAACCATTCGCCCCTGGAGTTCAAAGATATCGGGCCCACCTGCAGCCGTTGGCATGGCGTCAGTGACCAACATCATGCGATCCCGTGGTTTTGCAGCAAGGGCTACTTTCATGGCAGCATCGTGAACATGGAAACCATCGGTGATAAGGCCACAATAACTGTCACGGTCCGCAAGGGCAGCTCCTACCATGCCGGGTTCGCGGCCATTCATCTGGCTCATGGCATTGAAGACATGGGTAAAAGCGCGTGCGCCGGAAGCCAGGGCTTTTATGACTTCGGCGAGGTTTGCTTCGGAATGGCCGAGACTGACGAACACTCCTTTTCCGGCAAGTGATTCAATCAAGTTTGACGCCACCCGATTTGGTGCAAGTGTCAGCATGATGCTGCCGCAATCCGCACTTGCGATCTTGGCCACATCCGCTTCCGTCATCTCGCGGATGAAGTGCAATTCGTGGGCGCCTTTGCGCTCCTTATCGAGGAATGGCCCTTCGATATGAATGCCGAGAACGCCGGAAACATTTTCGGCGCGTGCCGCTTTCACGGCAGCTATTGCTTTCGATAAAATTTCTGGCGCATCGGTGATGACGGTTGGCAGCAACCCCGTTGTTCCGAATTTACGATGAGATTCCGCAATACGCCGCACCGTGTCGATGGTGGGATTGTCATTGAGCAATGCGCCGCCGCCGCCGTTCACCTGAACGTCGATAAAGCCTGGAACCAGGAGGCCACCATTCAAGGTACGCCTTTCGATCCCCTTTGCGAGATTCTCAACGGCTACGACGTCGATAATGCGTGCGCCATCAATGACAACGGCCA
>JAHFPK010000350.1 GCA_023266715.1 Hyphomicrobiales bacterium
ATTTGCCGGAAAGGATTTTCGCCCACCGCAACGGGACTGGTTCAACTTTCACCAAGAAATACAACGTCAAACTCCTTGTGTGGTACAAAACTTACGACATGGTGACGGACGCGATTCAGCGAGAAACAACGCTCAAACATTGGCTGCGAAAATGGAAGCTTGATTTGATCGAAAAATCCAACCCTAATTGGGATGACCTTTACGAGACGTTCTAGCGCGCTTCCCAGCAAGGTGGAATCACCTTGCCGAAAAGGAATCGCGCCAGATCAATAAGTTGGAACAAATCCTTGTCGGCGAAGTCATGCAACTTCGCCGGGATTTGCTCTAGAAGTCTGGGTGGTCGGGTCAAGCCCGACCATGGAGAGATAGGAGCTGCCGATTGCAGTATCCTTTCATATTGGGCAAATCTTGCACCAACGCCCCAAACCCCTTAAAGCGCGGGGGCCATGGACCAGACCCTTTCAGCCACGCCAAAAGACCTTGCCGGTGCCGTGCTTTCCATAGACTTGGGCGCCATTCAAAAGAATTGGCGCTATTTGGCGAGCCATGCCGGAAGCGCTGAGTGTGGCGCGGCTGTGAAAGGCAATGCCTATGGCCTGGGCGTTGAACCCGTGGGCCGTGCGCTTTGGGATGCGGGGTGCCGCAGTTATTTTGTGGCCCGCCCGAAGGAAGGCGAGGAACTCCGTGGCGTTTTGCCGGAGGCAACAATCTATGTGCTGGATGGCCTGTTCCCCGGCCAGGCCGAATTCTATGCCCAGAACAATCTCTTGCCCGCCCTGATCTCCATCGAAGAGGCCCGCGAATGGGTAGCCTTCGGAAGGGTCTATGGCCGCAAACTCCCCTGCGCCATTCATGTTGATACCGGGATCAACCGCCTTGGCTTTTCCATGGACGAGTACGCGGCACTGCTGGCCGACCGCGCCACGCTGGATGGTTTAAGTGTAAGCCTGCTCATGAGTCATATGGCCTGTGCCGATGAGCCCGGCCATCCGCTCAACGCCAAACAGCGTGATGCATTCAAGGCCGTCCGCGCAAAACTCCCCGGCGTTCCCGCGAGTCTCGCAAATTCCGCCGGCATATTCCTCGGCAAGGATTACGCCCATGATCTCGTCCGCCCCGGCATTGCCATCTATGGCGGAAACCCGACACCGGCGCTCTCCAATCCCATGCATGCCGTAGCCCTTCTCGAAGGAACCATCCTGCAAACCCGCGATGTCGCGGCTAACGAAACCGTGGGCTATAGCGCGACCTGGAAAGCGGCGCGAAAATCCCGCGTCGCCGTGCTGGGTGCAGGTTACAAGGATGGCGTTCCCCGCAGCCTGAGTTCCGGCAACAGCAACAACCCGCCGCAGGTTTTTCTCGGCGGCAAGCGCTGCCCGATCATCGGCCGCGTCTCCATGGACATGATGGCCATAGATGTGACCGATCTCACGCAAGCCGTGAAGCGCGGCGACCGCGCCGAAATCCTCGGCCCCAATATCCTGATTGATGAGGCCGCAAATTGGGCTGGCACCATATCCTACGAATTGCTCACCCGTTTGGGCAGCCGTTATGCCAGACTCTATTCTGAACTTGATTCGGGACTTCAGGCTTGAACCCTTTCCAACCCATCGGCCGCGCCGTGCTTGCCCTTCTGGCGGAAATTGGCCGGGTGACTCTGTTTCTCAGGGATGGCTTGAGCCAGGGCCTTTCGCCAACCTTCTTTGTCCGCCAGATTATCACCCAGATGTGGCGCATCGGCTATAACTCCCTGCCCGTTGTCGGCCTCACCGCATTCTTCACTGGCGGCGCCTTGGCCCTGCAAATTTATTTGGGCTCATCGCGTTTCAATGCGGAAAGCCTCGTGGCTTCTATCGTAGCCCTCGGCATCACCCGTGAACTCGGCCCGGTTCTCGCAGGCCTTATGGTTGCAGGACGTGTTGGCGCATCGATTGCCGCCGAACTCGGCACCATGCGCGTCACCGAACAGATAGATGCGCTGGTCACCCTTTCCACCAACCCTTTCAAATATCTCGTAGGCCCAAGGCTCATTGCAGCCGTCGTCACCCTGCCCATTCTCGTGGCCATCGGCGATACCATCGGCATCATGGGCGGCTATATCGTTGGCACAAGGTCCCTTGGCTTCAACTCCTACGCCTACATCAAGAACACGTCGGATTTTCTCGAAGTCGATGACGTGACCTCGGGCCTGATCAAGGCTGCCGTTTTCGGTTTCATCATCGCCGTCATGGGCTGCTACCACGGCTTCAATTCCAAGGGCGGCGCCCAGGGCGTGGGCCGCGCCACCACCAATGCCGTCGTCTCCGCCGCCATTCTCATTCTTGCCGCCAACTTCGCCCTCACCAATTTGCTGTTTTCGGAGTGAGTGATGGCTGAGGGTCATATTGTTCTGGAAGACGTGCGCAAGAGCTTCGATTCAAAACACGTGCTGAATGGCCTCAACCTGTCCGTGCCGAAGGGCCATTCTCTCGTGGTGATTGGCGGCTCCGGTACGGGAAAATCCGTGATGCTGAAATGCATTCTCGGAATCCTCCGCGCTGATTCAGGCTCCATCAAAATCGGCGGCGAGGGAGTTGTGGGGCTGAAGGGCAAAGCCCGCGATGAGTACCTTGCGCGCTTCGGCATGTTGTTCCAGGGAAGTGCGCTTTTTGACTCCCTGCCCGTGTGGGAAAATGTGGCCTTCGGATTGATCCAGGGCCGCAACATGGCCCGCGCCAAAGCCAAGGACATCGCCATGGAAAAACTCGGCCAGGTGGGCCTCGGTGCGGATGTGGGCAAGTTGTATCCGGCAGAACTTTCCGGCGGCATGCAAAAGCGTGTTGGTCTCGCCCGCGCTATCGCCGCTGACCCCGAAATCATTTTCTTCGATGAACCTACCACCGGTCTTGATCCCATCATGGCCGACATCATCAACAAGCTGATCGTGGATTGCGTGGAGCGCCTGGGCGCCACCACCATTTCCATCACCCACGACATGGCCTCGGCCCGCAAGATCGCCGATGACATCGCC
>JAHFPK010000065.1 GCA_023266715.1 Hyphomicrobiales bacterium
ACGTCTTGTCCCCCTGTCCGAGGTCATCAAGGGTATCGTCGGGCGCGAGAAGTTTCATGGGTTATATTTAGCAGTCCGGCCAGGAAACGCCTGTACAGAATTGCGCTTACTTGCCATTACCCACGCGGCGGAACCATTCCGCCTCGTCGATCACCTCAACCCCATGTTTTTGGGCTTCCTTGAGCTTGGATCCAGCACCCGGACCGGCCACGAGCAGGTCCGTCTTCTTGGAAACCGAACCGGAAACCTTGGCTCCCAGCCGCTCCGCCATGGACTTGGCTTCCTCCCGCGTCATCATTTCCAGGGCCCCGGTAAACACCACGGTTTTTCCAGACACGGGCGAAGAAGCAGCAACAGCGGCAAGTGCAGCAAGTGTGACATGCTTCAGAAGCTCATCCACCACTTCCACATTATGTTGCTCGGCGAAGAATTGCGCGATCGATTCAGCCACGACGGCCCCAATGCCATCCAGCGCATTGAGTTCATTCCAGGCCTCTGAATCAGGCCACGCGGCAATCATTTGATCCCTGAAAAATTTTGCCGAACCATAGGACCGCGCCAGAACCCGCGCCGTTGTCTCGCCCACATGGCGAATGCCGAGCGCGAAAATGAACCGGTCAAGGGCGATATTGCGCCGCTGATCAATGGCCTCAAAGAGTTTCTTGACGCTGGCCTCACCCCAACCCTCGCGATCCCGCAATTTCTTCAAGGCGCGTTTGTCGCGGGCTTCAAGCGTGAAAATATCGGAGGGCGATTGAATGAGGCCATCGTGATAAAATTCTTCAATGATCTTGTCGCCCAGCCCCTCGATATCAAAAGCATTGCGCGAGGCGAAATGCTTGAGCCGTTCAACTCTTTGCGCCGGGCAAATAAGTCCGCCCGTGCAGCGCCGCACAGCATCGGTCTTGCCGGTTTCACGTTCCTCACGTTCCGCATGGCTGCCGCAGGCCGGGCAGACTTTGGGAAATTCATAAGGTTTCGCGCCGCGCGGCCGCTTCTCTATCACCATAGCAACAATCTGCGGAATCACATCTCCCGCCCGCTGCACAATTACGGTATCGCCAATGCGCAAATCCTTGCGGGCAATCTCGTCCTCATTGTGCAGCGTGGCATTAGACACCACAACGCCGCCAACAGTGACAGGCCTGAGCCTAGCAACGGGGGTCAAGGCTCCCGTGCGCCCCACTTGAATGTCGATGCCTTCCAGAACCGTAGTGGCCTTTTCCGCCGCAAACTTGTGGGCAATGGCCCAGCGGGGCGAGCGCGAGACAAAGCCCAAACGCTCCTGCCAGTCCAACCGGTTCACCTTGTAAACAACACCATCTATATCGTAGCCCAAGTCGGCGCGACGCTCCTCGACACTGCGATAATGGGAAAGCAATTCTTCAGACGAACGGCAGACCTTCATCAGCGGGTTGACTGGAAAACCCAGCTTCTTGAACCCCATCACCGCATCCCACTGGGTTTTTCCCGGATGCTCCGGTGCTTCGCCCCAAGCATAGGCAAAGAAGCGCAAAGGCCTTGAAGCGGTAATTGACGAATCCAGCTGGCGCAAACTGCCAGCCGCCGCGTTCCGCGGATTGGCAAAAGTCTTTTCACCCTCTTGATTCTGTTTCTTATTAAGTGCCGCAAAATCCTTGTGGGACATATATATTTCGCCGCGAACTTCGAGAACAGCTGGAGCCCTGCCTTCAAGTTTCGCAGGCACATCCCTGATTGTCAGCACATTGGCGGTGACATTTTCCCCTTCCGCCCCATCGCCGCGCGTTGCAGCCTGCACCAGTTTTCCGCTTTCGTAGCGAAGCGAAATCGACAGTCCATCGATCTTTGGTTCGGCGGTCACTTCGATCTCGGTATCTGCGGGCAGGTTCAAAAACCGCCGCACCCGCCCCAGAAACTCCGCGACATCTTCATCATCAAAAGCGTTACCAAGTGACAGCATCGGCACCCGGTGCTGCACTTTTCCGAACTTCTCCTGGGGTGCCGCACCCACCCGCTTTGACGGGGAATCGGCCAGCACAAGTTCCGGAAAGCGCTCCTCAAGCGCTGCATTGCGCAAGCGAAGCGCATCATACTCCGCATCGGATATCGTCGGCGCATCCTGGCTGTGATAGCGCACATCATGCTCGGATATTTCTGCGGCAAGGCGCTTCAACTCCGCCTTGGCTTCAGCCAGACTCATCTGGTCCGGAGATTTTTCAGCCATGGCTTAGCCCCGGCTTGCCAACAAACGATCGGCCTGGGCCCGCGCCTCATCGGTCACCTGTGCGCCGGAGAGCATGCGCGCCACTTCCTCACGCCGGCTCTTGTCGGAAAGCGATTGCACACGGGTTACCATGCGGTGGCTGCCAACCTCTTCCATTTTTGAAATCAGCATGTGTTCACCGGCTCGCGCCGCGACCTGCGGTGAATGGGTAACAGCCAGGACCTGCAGCCCTTGCGCCATGCGGGCCAAGCGTCCGCCAATGGCATCGGCCACGGCGCCACCCACGCCCGTATCAATTTCGTCAAAAATCAAGGTCGGCGCCGATCCCTTGGCCGCAAGAATGACTTTCAGCGCCAGCATGAAGCGCGCCAACTCGCCGCCGGAGGCCACTTTCATAAGCTGCGAAAGCGGCGTTCCCGGATTCGCAGCCACAACGAATTCAACCCGGTCTATGCCCGTAGGCCCTGGCCTTCCCGCATCGCTGGTAATCTGCGTTTCAAACCTGGCTTTCTCAAGCTTGAGCGGCGGCAATTCCGCCTGCACCGCCTTGTCCAATTTCTTGGCCACACTCTTGCGCGAAGCACTCAAGGCGTCGGCCGCCACATCATAATCCCTCTGCGCTGCTGCCTTTTGCGCCTCCAATTTTTCCAGGCGCTGGCCACTATCAGTCAGAGCCGACAATTCCTTTTCAAATCGCTCCCGCGTAATGGCCAAGTCATCAACCGTGCATTTATGCTTGCGCGCTGCCGCGCGTAACGCGAACAATCGCTCTTCTGATTTTTCCAATTCCGAGGGATTGAATGAAAACGATCGCTGTGCATCCGCCAAAGCCCTGTTGGCCTCGTTCATTTCAACCAGCACCCTGTCAAGTGCGGCACATGCCTGGTCCAGCCTGCCACCCGCTGCCTCACGCCGCCGTTCCAGCTTGCGAAGCGCCGCATTCAACCGCGCTTCGATAGCTCGGTCACCGGACAAAACGCTTTCCGCTTCGCTCAGGGCTGAAGCATACTGCTCCGCATGCATCATCACCTGGCGCGCACTTGCAAGTTTCAGCTCTTCATCCGGTTGCGGATCAAGCACCCGCAACTCTTCCACCGCATGTCCAATATAGTCGCGCTCGGCCTCGGCCCGCGCCATCAAATCGCGATGGGCCGCCAGTTCGTTTGTGATATCACTTAACGCCTGCCAAAGCCTTTCAACTTCAGCCGCCTGTTCATCCAGATCACCATAGGCATCAACAAGACGCCGGTGATTGGCCACGTCCACCAGGGCGCGGTCTGCATGCTGCCCGTGAATTTCCGCCAGGCTTCCCGCAATCTGCCGGAGAAAACTCAGGCTCACCGGTTGCTCATTGATGGTGGCGCGGCTAGGGCCATCGGAATTCTGAATGCGGCGGATAACCAGCTCGCCTTCCGTCTCAATGCCCTGCTCTTCCAATACACGAAGTACCGCATGGTCCTTGGGCAACATGAAACCTGCGGTCACAACACCCCTGCTCGCCCCGTGGCGCACCAAGCCTGAATCACCGCGCGCGCCAAGGGCCAGGCCCAGTGCATCGAGAAGGATGGATTTTCCGGCTCCGGTTTCACCGGTCAAAACCGTCAAGCCCTCTTCCAGCGAGATGTCCAGTTTCTCGATGAGCACAATATCGCGGATGGAAAGTGCAGTGAGCATGCATGGACTATAGCTGAGTCTTTTAGTTCAGCGCGAGAGGCTTTTATCAGAGTGGATTGAGCTTCCGGAAGGTCCGGCTAATCCATGAACTCTGGTTCTCAACGGGCTGCTGGCCATCGCTTGAAACCAGGGTATAGGCATCCTTATACCATTGGCTGTTGGGAAAATTTTGCCCCAGCACAGCCGCCGCCGTTTGCGCTTCCGAGACAACCCCCAAAGCCATGTAGCCCTCCGTCAACCGATAAAGGGCTTCCGGCACCTGGGAGGTCGTCTGATAATCTGTCACTACTTTCTTGAAGCGGTTGATGCCGGCAAGATAGGATCCCTTCTTGAGATAGTAGCGTCCAACTTCCATTTCCTTGCCCGCCAGATGGTCACGCGCCAAAACAGCTTTCTTCGCCGCGTCTGCGGCATAGGGTGATTGCGGAAAGCGCTTGCTCACTTCTTCCAGGGCTTCCAGGGCCTTTTCGGTTTTTGATTGATCCCTGCGCACATCGCTGATTTGCTCGTATTGTGAAATGGCCATCAGATAATAGGCATAGGCCGAATCCTTGTGGCCGGGATGCAAAGTGATAAAGCGTTCCGCCGCATTGATCGCATCGTCATAGGCATTAAGCTGATAATTGGCGAACGCCTGCATCAACAGCGCCTTGGTCGCCCATTTCGAATAAGGATGCTGGCGCTCAACCTCGGCAAAGCTTTTGGCGGCTGCCTTGTAGGACCCTGACCTCAGCCTTTCGAGTCCGGTATTATAAAGGTCAGCTACAGGATCGCTCTTCGCCGGAGCCTCGTCGCCGGGGCTCATGGCACCACCGGTCAGCCCCACACTCGTCGTTGCAGCAGGCGTTGAGTCACCGCCAAGAACATCCTTGATCACGCTGGCTGTCGAACACCCCGCAAGCATCAGCGCAACGGCACCAACGCACAACAAACGCAGGGGTTGAATAGTATGATCTCTAACGGCAAGAACCATTCGCAACTAACTTTCAATTCTGAATAGCCGCACAGTCTAGCCTATCGTGCCAGGAACATGAAGCAGATAGCGTTAGAAGCACGAAACCCGGCGGAAATGTGACCACCGGGTTTCGAATTTAAGTTATGCAATCAATCAGTTGGCTTGGCGGCGCAGGAAGGCCGGAATAGTCAGCTGATCATCATCCAGATTGGGATCAATATAGGCTTGCGGTTCAGGAGGTGTCTGGCGTGGCTGGTGGGCAGACTGAATTTTTGGTTCTGCGCGCACCGCCATTACCGGCTCCCGGGCCACTGGAGCGGGATCATCCCTCCGTCCCAGACCAACATTTGCCAGGCGCTCAAACAAGCCCTTTTTCTTGCGCGCCGCATGCTCGGCAATATGCTCAATGCGGTTTTGCTGGGCCGCAATCTGCTTTTGCGCGATGGGTGGAAAATCTTCGATGGGAGGAATGCGCTGGCTGCGCATTTTTGGCGAAGCCTTGGCCGCAACCTGTTCTTCAAACTCCTCTTCAACCTCAGGCTTAACAACCGCTTGTTTTGCGGGAGCCGGAGTTTTGTTCGCCGTAGGCGTTGCGCGCGCCGCCATTGGCGCCGGCTTTACGACCTTCGGAGCTGATGTTTGCTGTTTGCCCGTATAGCCAAATGATGCGGTCGCAACCTCTGACGTTTCCTCTTCACCTTCCGCCGGAACAGAACTTGTCAAAAGTTCCTGGGCAAGGCCTGTAGCCACAACGGAAACACGCATCGTCCCTTCAAGGGAATCATCAAATGTGGCACCAAGAATGATATTGGCTTCCGGATCCACTTCCTCACGAATACGCGTTGCTGCTTCATCTACCTCATAAAGTGTCAAGTCTGGTCCGCCCGAAATTGAAATCAGAAGTCCGCGCGCCCCGCGCATCGAGACATCATCAAGCAAAGGATTTGAGATCGCAGCTTCCGCCGCTTCAATGGCCCGTTTCTCGCCAGTGGCTTCGCCGGTGCCCATCATCGCCCGGCCCATTTCGCTCATGATGGCGCGAACGTCGGCAAAGTCGAGATTGATCAGGCCTTCCTTGGTCATCAATTCCGTTATGGAGGCTACACCCGAATAGAGCACCTGGTCTGCCATGGCAAAGGCCGCGGCAAAGGTCGTCTTTTCATTGGCAACGCGGAACAGGTTCTGGTTCGGAATGACAATCAGGGTATCAACATATTGTGCCAGTTGTTCAATGCCGCGCTCGGCTGTTTGCAGGCGCCTGATCCCTTCAAAATGGAAAGGCTTGGTCACCACGCCAACAGTCAAAATGCCCTGCTCTTTTGCCGCGCGCGCAATGACGGGAGCAGCCCCTGTGCCCGTACCGCCACCCATGCCCGCGGTAATGAAAGCCATGTGGGCGCCCGCGAGATAATCGAGAATTTCTGGAAGTGCTTCCTCAGCGGCTGCCGCACCAATTTGCGGTTGTGACCCGGCCCCAAGGCCTTGCGTAAGGGCTGTCCCCATTTGCACCCGGCGTGATGCCGAGTTTTGCATAAGCGCCTGCGCGTCGGTATTTGCCACGACGAACTCGACACCTTCAAGGCGACTTTCAATCATGTTGTTGACGGCGTTGCCGCCTGCGCCTCCTACCCCAAAAACCGTAATACGGGGCTTAAGCTCTGAAAGATTAGGAATATTGAGATTGATTGTCATGACAGCTTCCGGAAATGTTTTTCCCCACCGTCATCTTTCTTACTCAAACAATAACAAATGGTTAACGCGCGCTAACCAAGTCTCTCAATCTTGCTTAAAATATGCCTCAAACTGATTCAAAATGGTGCGAAAGCCTTAAATTTTAGGGCCAAGGCCCGCAAATATATTTTTTGGTTCAGAAACTGTCGGCAATCCAGCGTCCAACCCGCTTGACATAGCCCTGCTGGGCGTGGGCCAGGCTTTTTGCGGCCTGAGCCGGAATGGAGCAGTGCCTGTCGGGTTTCAACCCATAGGCTAGGAGGCCGACGGCCACCGAAAATCCTGGATTGCGCCCCGCATCCGGCATTCCGGACGCCGGCTTGGGCATGCCCAGACGAACCTGCCTGTCCAGCCAAAGCCCCGCAACTTCACCAACTCCGGTCAACTGGCTGGCCCCGCCCGAAAGAACCACCCGCTGTCCGCCCAAATGCGCCACCGGACATTGCTTCAGGCGCTCGGCCACCAGTTCAAAAATTTCATCGATGCGCGGCCGGATGATACTCGTCAGCACCGAGCGCGGAACCTTTTGAACCGTATCCACGCCGCGCTCGCCCAGAAGCGGAACCGAAAGCAGCTCCCGCTCATCGGTACTTGTTGCAAGGGCGCTGCCCCACAGGGTTTTCATCCGTTCCGCATGCGCCAGCGAGGTCGAAAGCCCCCGCGCAATATCATTGGTCACATGCATGCCGCCGACAGGAACGCTATCGGCAAAAACCAGGTTTCCCTCATGGAAAATACCGATGCCTGTAGTGGCCCCGCCCATTTCAATCAGAATGGTGCCAAGCACGGTCTCGTCTTCCGCCAGAACCGCCTTGCCGGCGGCATAGGGCGCAATGACATAGCCTGTGACCGAAAGATGGGCCCGCTCAATGGCAAGCGCCAGGTTTCGCAAATGGGCGGAGTCGGCAGAGACAACGCCAAGCTCGACGCTCAGGCTTTCGCCATGCATCCCAAGCGGTGCAGAAATACCGTTGACATCATCAAGCTGGTATTGAACCGGGGCCAAATGCAGCACGGTGCGCCGCGAAGGAGTGATTTGTGCCACCGCCGATGAAATTACCGTATCAACATCCCGCGGGCTTATCCCATTTCCCTCAAGAGTGATTTGACCGGTGTAGCAGGTTGATTGCGGCCGCCCGCCTGAAACATTTACATAGACTTCCGAAATGGTCTGCTGCGCCATGCGCTCCGCCGCGTCGACGCTGAGGCGAATGGCACGCTCTGCTTCATCGACATTAATAATGGAACCATTGCGGACACCGCGCGAAATCTGGTATCCAAAGCCCAGAATCTTCAACAATTTCTGCTCCTGGGCGCCGGGCATTTTGTGCTTTGCCGGCACGGTCTCGGCGATAAGGCAGGAAATCTTCGAGGAGCCGATATCCAGCGCGGCAAATATGCTGCGCTTGTCAGCTGCCGTTCCCCGTCCTGTTGATTTGCCATGCAATTGCACCACCGTCATTACCCAACACTTCCCTGCCTGCTACTCGTTCTGGCTCACCTTGAGCTTCGGCTTCTCGGCAGCGGTTTCCGTAATCTCGGCGATCCCCACGATCACCCGCCCCGGGAAGCGCAAATCCACGCTTCTGATGCCCTTGGAAAGCAAATGCTGGCTGGACTCCAGCGCCGCCAATCGCGCCAGCGCTCCCGCCACATTTTTCTCCGGCAAAAGAATGGTGATGCCGTTGTCGAGATAAAGATTCCACCTGCGCTGCCCAACGCGGGCAGCACCATTCATTTTCAATGATAGGTCAGGAGAAACTTCCAGTTGGTTAACAAAATCTGCAACTTCAAACTGCGCCCCCTCGCCCGTCACCAATGGCAGCGCCGGTAGTTTGCCGGGCAAGACATTGCTCATGGCCGAACCCGAGCGGTCAATCACATAGTAGGAGCCTGCCCGCTGCCATACCGCGAACGGCACGCGCTCTTCCACGGAAATTTCAAGCTGGTTAGGAAAAAGCCGTTGCACCTGCGCCGTTGACACCCAGTCCAGATTTTCGAGCAGCGCCTTGGCGTTGGCCGCGTTGAATCCAACCAAGCTTCCGCCCGGCTTGATATCCAAAGCATTGAGCACCATCGCCGCGTCCTGATGCACCAGCCCCTTGATCCGGATATCGTCGGCCGCAAATCCAATAAGGCTCGACAGTTTGCCCGGCACTTTTGCCCACGGGCTGCCGTCATAATCGAGATAGCCACCCATAATAACACTGTGCAAAATCGTCATGCCCAGAAACAGCACTGCGCCCGTGCGCGCCGCGAAACGCGCCGCTCTGGTCTGGCCAAAATCCAAAAAGCCGGAGCTCCGGCCGCGGGCATAGACCCGCGACGTCCTCTGATTTATCGGTTGATCGATGCGTCGTTGACCATCCATGTCACCAGTTCCTCGAATGAATGCCCGGAATAGGCCGCGAGTTCCGGAACCAGTGAGGTTCCCGTCATTCCCGGCTGCGTATTGATTTCCAACAAGATCAGCTCGCCCGCCGGCCCCTGCGTATCGTCATAGCGGAAGTCCGCTCGGCTCACTCCGCGGCAGCCCAGCGCCCGATGGGCTGCCAATGAATATTGCTGGCATTTGCGATAAACGTCTTTGGGGATATCGGCCGGCAAGATGTGCTTCGAACCGCCGGGCGCATACTTCGCCCGGTAATCGTAAAACCCAACCTTCGAAATAATGTCGATAACGCCGAGCGCCACATCCCCCATCACCGCGCAGGTGAGTTCCCTTCCCGGAATGAAACGTTCAGCCATTACATACGTGCCAAACAACTCGCGCTCCGCCAGGATCATGCTGGCCGGCCCATTCGATTGCTCCGTGACAATGTGAACGCCAACACTGGAACCCTCGTCAACCGGCTTCAAGACGTATGGCAGCGCCATGGGATGGCGGACTGCTGCAACTTCAATTTCAACCAGCACGCTTTCGGCAACCGGAATTCCCGCTTCGTGGAACAGGTGCTTCGACTTTTCCTTGTGCATGGCAAGTGATGACGCCAGCACACCCGAATGCGTGTAGGGAATTTGCAGGGTTTCCAGCAGGGCCGAGGCGCAGCCATCTTCACCCCATTTTCCATGGAGCGCATTAAAGGCCACATCGGGCCGTAGGTTTTGCAAATCGGAAAATATCGTCTCGCGCTTTACATCTATTTCCGTGACCTTGAATCCGGCCCGGCGCAGCGCGCCCGCGCAGGCTCCGCCTGATGACAGGCTCACTTCCCGTTCAGCCGACCAACCACCCATCAACACGGCAACATTGGTTTCCTGCGGATGCCGGTTCATACGCCACCTGCCGGAATGCCTATGCGCTTGATCTCCCAATCAAGCTCGATGCCGGACGTGGCTTTAACCCTGGTGCGAATGGTCTCGCCAAGCTCTTCAATCTGTGCCGCGGTGGCGCCACCCTCATTGATCAGAAAATTGCAGTGCAACTCGGAGACCTTGGCAGGGCCAATGGCAAAACCGCGGAGGCCCGCCTTGTCGATTAACTGCCAGGATTTGTTGCCCGGCGGATTTTTGAACGTCGAACCACCGGTGCGGCTTTTGATTGGCTGGGTTGCTTCGCGGCTGTCGGTAATCTTGTTCATGGCGGCCAGAATGTCGTCCTGCTTTCCCGCGCGCCCCTGCAACAGGGCTTCGGTGAAAATCAAATCCTCCGGTGCGCCACAATGCCGGTAAGAATATTTCATTTCCGCATTTGAAAGCACGTGCACAGTTCCCGCCCGATCTACCGCCCGAACTTCAACCAGAACATCTTTTGTTTCGCTACCATAGGCCCCGCCATTCATCCGCAAAGCGCCACCTATGGTGCCCGGGATACCTCTCAGAAAGGTTAACCCATCGATGCTATTGTCATAGGCGAAGCGGGCTGCGCGCACGTCCAGAACCGCAGTTCCAACCCGCACGCGATTGTCCGCCTCCGCTTTGATTTCAGAAAACCCTCGGCCCAGGCGAATAACAACACCGGGAATTCCACCATCACGCACCAGCAGATTCGAGCCGACACCGATGACATAAACGGGAACGTCTTTCGGCGTGGCACGCAGGAATTCCGCAAGATCAGTCTCATCAAGCGGCGTAAACAAAACCTCCGCCGGGCCTCCAGCGCGAAACCAGGTCAAAGCGGCAAGCGGCGCATTGGCCTCAAGCCGTCCACGCACAGCGGGCAGCCTTTTGAGCAAAGCCTCTCCATCCAACCTTGGCATCAACGGGATCCCTTGCCGTCAAGGGCGGCCAGTTGTTCGGGCAATGCATAGGCCCATTGGCTGATCGTGCCAGCGCCCAGGCAAACCACAATGTCTCCCGAGTCAACTTGTCCACGTACCAGTGGCGCCAATTGTTCAGGCACATCAATTGTGTGAACCGAACGATGCCCACGCCCATGCAGTCCTTCGGCCAAGTGCGTATGCGTTGCTCCCTCAATGGGATTTTCGCCGGCTGCATAAACCGGTGCGAGGATAACTGAATCCGCATCATTA
>JAHFPK010000351.1 GCA_023266715.1 Hyphomicrobiales bacterium
GCAAGTCCTCCAGCCCTCAGCCGAACGCATTGAACCCTTTTGCAAATATTATGTCAGATGCGGCGGCTGCCAATTGCAGCACTGGCAACAGACTCACTATCTGGACTGGAAGAAGGGTCTTGTCACGGCGGCGCTCCGAAAGCGTGGCATCGAATTTTCCGTTGGCGAATTCATCGACGCCCATGGGGCAGGGCGCAGGCGTGTCAGCCTTCATGTGCGACGCAAGGAAGGGGAGGTGATTGCAGGCTTCATGGCGGCCCGCAGCCACGATCTCATCGACGTTGACCAGTGCCCCATTCTCGTTCCTGCTTTGCAAAATTCCATCGACATCGCGCGCAAACTCGGTACGAAACTCGGCGATTGCGATGTCTCATTGACAGCAGCCGATAATGGTCTCGATGTTTCCATCAAAGTGGAACGCATAATTGCCGACGAACAAATGCCAAAGCTTGCGAGTCTTTTTGCGGAATTGAAGCTCGCGCGCCTGACCATCAATGGAAACGTGATTGCCGCCCGCGCCACGCCAATGATTTCCATCGGCAAAGCCCTCGTGCAAGTTCCGTCGGGCTCGTTCCTTCAAGCTACTAAAGCTGGCGAAGAGGCATTAGCGAGTTTGGTAATCGCAGCATTCGGCAAGGCCAAATCCGTCGCTGATCTCTTTTGTGGTATTGGGCCCTTTGCCTTGCGCCTTGCCGAGAAGACAAAAGTCATCGCCTTCGATAGTGACAAATCCGCGATCACCAGTCTCGCACAGGCCGTACGCCTCACCACAGGCATTAAGCCATTGAAAACCGAAGTGCGTGATCTGATGCGAGAGCCCTTGGTGGCCAATGAGTTGAAGGATTTTGATGCTGTAGTTTTTGATCCTCCACGGGCAGGGGCCGAGGCTCAAGCAAGGCAGCTGGCCAAATCAACGGTGAAAACCATTGTGGCCGTTTCCTGTGATCCAGCGAGCTTTGCAAGGGATGCGGAATTACTTCTGGGCGGCGGCTACAAGTTAAAATCGCTTACCGCCGTCGACCAGTTCAAATGGACATCCCACATCGAAATTGTAGCCGCCTTCAGCCGTTAATCCTTGGCGCGTTCCACATACGCACCGTCGGCGGTTTCAACCACAATGCGCGTGCCCGAAACAATATGGGGTGGAACCAACGTGCGCACGCCATTAGAAAGAAGCGCGGGCTTGAAGGACGAAGATGCCGTCTGGTTCTTGATGGCAGGTTCTGTTTCAACAATTTCCAAGGTCACACGCTGGGGCAACTCAATTGAAATCGGTGCGCCATTGAAAAGGGCAATCTGGCATTCCATGCCCTCCTGCAGGTAGGCCGCAGCATCGCCCACCATGTCGGCATTCAGGCTGATCTGCTCGAAGGTCTCGGGATTCATGAATACATACATGTCGCCGTCCTTGTAAAGATAGCCATGGGTAACGGTTTCAACAAAGGCGCGTTCGAGCGCGTCTGTTGTTTTATAGCGCACCACAGTCTTGACCCCATCCGAAATGCGCCGCATGTCGATCGTGGTCGTGGGCGTGCCCTTGCCTGGATGCATGCTTTCCGATTTGAGAACAATGTAAAGCTTGCCGTCTTCATGTTCAATGACGTTGCCCTTGCGAACGCCGCTTGCGATAACCTTAACCACTCTTTGAGACTTTCATGAATTGCTGAATTGGTTTGGCGGGGGTATTAGCAGCACCTAGTGATTAAGCCAACCCCTGAGGGAAAATGAAGATTTCACCGTGGTTTACACCGGAAAAGCATAAGGACAGGCGGCCTTTCCTGCTGGCACGAAACCGCATTGTGGCAGGTATCCGCCAATGGTTCGGCGAGCGCGGGTTCCTGGAGGTGGATTGTGCCGCCCTGCAAGTCTCGCCCGGAAACGAGACCCATCTCCATGCTTTTGGCACAGACCTGATCCAGCCCGATGGCAGCCATCAGCGCCGCTATCTCCACACTTCGCCGGAATTTGCCTGCAAGAAACTATTGGCTGCCGGTGAAACCAGGATCTTCAACCTTGGCCATGTCTATCGAAACCGTGAACGCACGTTGACCCATTCGCCGGAATTCACCATGTTGGAATGGTACCGTGCCCATGAGCCCTATGCCGCCATTATCGAGGATTGCCTTGCGCTTGTGAGCCTTGCCGCTGACATTTCGGATACGAAACGGTTTAGGTGGCGCGGCAAACAAGCTGATCCATCTGCCAATGCTGAATGGCTCAGCGTTGCATGGGCCTTCGAAAAGTACGCGGGCGTTGACCTGTTGGAAACACTTGATGGCAACCGATCAGATCGCGACGCTCTCGCCAAGCAGTGCCCAGTGCATTTCACCGATTCGGATTCGTGGTCCGATATATTCAGCCGCATTCTGGTCGAGAAGGTGGAACCCAATCTGGGCAATGGTGCGGTCACCGTGCTCTATGAGTATCCGGCCGTCGAAGCAGCCCTGGCGCGCGTCTGCGCCCATGACGGGCGAATTTCCGAACGCTTCGAGCTTTATGCCTGCGGCGTTGAACTCGCCAATGGCTTCGGCGAACTCACCGATCCAATCGAACAACGCCGCCGTTTCGTTGCCGAAATGGATTTAAAGGAAAAGCTTTATGGTGAGCGTTACCCCATTGACGAAGAGTTGCTTGAAGCCTTGAGCCTCATGCCGCCTGCCTCAGGGGTAGCGTTGGGCCTCGACCGCCTTATCATGCTGGCAACAGGAGCAACCCGCATCGATCAGGTGCTATGGACGCCGGTTTCTTAAATCCTCATCTTGAGGTGCCTTGCGCAGCAAGGCCTCGAAGGGTTGGTAACCGCGGAAACAGATGCTTCGAGGCCCGCGTTGCTCGCACCTCAGCATGAGGGGTTAAGATAACCCCTTCGCCGCAAGCACCTGCTTGATAGATGTGGCCATCTTGTCCACCATCTCGGTGAGTTCGGCATCAGTTGAATTATAGGGTGGGGCCAAGATCATCACATCGCCATTGATGCCATCAACATTCC
>JAHFPK010000066.1 GCA_023266715.1 Hyphomicrobiales bacterium
GCGCAACCGCAAGCGTGGCCTTCCCGAGGTGGAACCTATTTACACTTTGGAAGACGCTATGAATGCCCTCGAGCGTTTTGGAGCGCTGAACTATGAAACCTGGATGGAGCCGGCCAAAGGCATTCGCGCCTGCTGGTGGAATGCCGGCCATCTTCTGGGGTCAGGCTCCATTGAGGTGGAAGTGGCGCAAGCCGACAAGCCGCCGCTGCGCATCCTCTTTTCGGGCGATATTGGCCCCGATCACAAGATGCTGGAGCCAGATCCCGAAGCGCCAACCGGTTTTGATTATGTCATCTGTGAGTCAACCTATGGCGGCAAGGATCGCTTCGAACGCTCGGAGGAAAAGCGCCGCGAGCTCATGGCGCAGGAAGTAAATGCCGCAGCGGCCCGTAAAGGGGCACTTCTCATTCCTTCCTTTGCAGTGGAACGCACCCAGGAAGTTGTCACTGACCTTGTGTATCTTATGGAGCAAGGCAAGATTCCCAAAACCACCATCTTCATTGACAGTCCCTTGGCCAACAAGGCCTCCGCCATTTTCAAGAAACACGCCAAGGAATTGCAAAATGGCGATGATCTCTTTCGCGCCTTCAACTCACCCCTGATCAAAAGCACCGAAACTGTAGAAGACAGCAAAGCCATCGCAAGGTTCTCGGGCTTTCACATCATCATCGCCGCCAGCGGCATGTGCGATGCAGGCCGCATCCGGCACCATTTGAAGAACCATTTGTTCAAGGCCAGTACAACGGTTCTATTGGTGGGTTTCCAGGCCACCGGCTCCCTTGGCTACATATTGGAGAGCGGCGCTGAGATGGTGAAAATCCTAGGCGAGGAAATCACCGTGCGCGCCACCATCCGCCAGTTCGAGGATTATTCCGGCCACGCCGATGGGCCGGAACTTGTGAAGTGGCTGAATCAGCGCAAGCCCATCGGCAAGACCGTGTTCCTCACCCATGGCGAAGAAGAACCACAGCTGGCCCTGCAACAGGCGATCACGGGAATAGTTGTCGAACGCGATTGCATTTTCCGTCCGCAGCTTGATGACGTCTACAACTTGAGTGGTGAGGCCTGCGCGCTTCTTCAAAGTGAAAGCAGGCCGCGCATTGATCCTGTCAATATGGCAAGGCCGGACTGGAATAATGATCTCACCAGCCTGCATCTCGACATCGATCAGGAAATCAACAAACTCGCCGATGCAAAGTCCCGCGCCGTATTTATCCGCCGCCTGAAACGCGCCCTCGCCGGGGAGAGTCCCGACAACACCCGCCGCCGCCCTCCCATATCTGGTGCTTCACGCAGGTCGAGGGGTTATGATGACAATTAAAAACAAGACGGACTAAATATTCTGCATGTGCTAGAAATACAGGCAATACATCGCGTGAGGAGAGTGCCCATGGCATTGGAAGAGCTTCAGGCCCAGATCAGCCTGCTGGTAAACCAGATCAACAACCAGCCGGAAGACGTCCATGAACTTTATGAACTGCTGCACCAGAAACTGAACGAGCTTCGCAGCACCGGCCAGCCATTGCCCAAAGATCTTATCGCGCTTGAAAAGCGCATGCAGGAGCAGTTTCCAAAGCCGTAACGGACAGTGAAGTTCACCTCACATCCAGCCATCTGCGGCTGGCAGCCGACGCCGCAATGCCGTGAATAATTTTTTCAATCTTCAATCCTTCGGCAAAATTCACGTAAGCCTCGATATCGTTTTCAATGCAATCCAGGAAATGCTTGCACTCGATCACCTTGAGTTCGTTGAACCCCAACTGATGCCCCGGTGCCGGTGTGAATGCACCATAGGGAGGATGCAGAGCCCCTGTAAGGATTGTCTTGAAGCCTCGCTCGGCCGCTGGCTCATCGGCGACATATAGTTGCAGCTCATTCATCCGCTCCTGGTCAAATGCGATCATGCCTTTGGTCCCATGCACCTCAATGCGGATCATGTTTTTCCGCCCATGGGCCGCCCGGCTCGCCATCAGCAAGCCAGTTGCCCCGCTTTCAAAGCGCACCATGGCATGGGCAATGTCTTCATTTTCCACCGCACGTTTTTCGTTTGAGCCGGGCACCGGGCGAAACTTATGTACCGTATCAATGTCCGCGCAAATCTCGGTCACGTCGCCGACAAGGAAATGCGCGAAACTCACGAGATGGCAGGTGAGGTCGCCCAACACACCGAGACCGCCAGTCTCCAGACGCGAGCGCCACGACCACGGGACATTTTCATCCGCCTGATAATCCTCATCAACCTGGCCACGGAAATGAATGATCCTGCCAAGCGCTCCCTCTTGAATGAGTTTCCGTGCATGCGTGATGGCCGGATTCCTAATGTAATTATAGCCCAGCAAGGTCTTGGCTTCCGACATCTCCGCCGCTGCCGCCATGGCTTCCGCATCTTCAAGGGTAAGGGCCATGGGCTTTTCGCACCACACGTGCTTGCCAGTTCCAAGAAAGGCAATCGCCATTTCCCGGTGCAAATTATTGGGCGTGGTGATCGAGACAATATCAATGCGGGGGTCATCAAGAAGTCTGCGCCAATCGGTTTCAGCCCGGGTAAAACCCGCCTCGCCCGCCCTTTGTTTTGTCATCCCTTCATTGGTGTCGCACAGCACTTCCAGGCGGATGTCTGTTTCGCCCCCAAATACCGCCCGCACATGGCTCCACGCCATGGCATGGCATTTTCCCATGAACCCCGTACCGATAACTGCCACGCCAAGCGATGCCATAGATGATTCCTTCCGCCTATTTCACTGGTGGAATAATTGTTCTATTTTCTTGGCACAAGCGAAAAGCTGTGATTTACTGACTTGCCCCACGCCTTTTGACAGCCAAAGAGAGCCAAAGTGAGCGAAATTGACATCCTCCCGCGAGACTTTCAGAGCCTCAAGGCCCGCATAATTGAGCGTGGGCCCGCCCTGCCAAAACGGCTGACCCAGGTTGCAACCTATGCCCTGGAACACCCCGATGAAATCGCTTTTGGCACGGTGGCAAGCATAGCCGTGGAAGCTGATGTGCAGCCTTCCACGCTGGTGCGCTTCTCCCAGGCCATGGGTTACCAGGGCTTTTCCGAATTGCAGGAAGTGTTTCGCTCGAGGTTGCGCGACCGGATTCTAAACTATGAGGAACGCATTGAGCAGCTGCGCCAGCACGCCCTGTCGGCCTCAAAATCCCATGTCATTTTCCAGGGCTTTACCGAGGCGGCGGAAAAATCAATCAATGCCCTGCAGGAAAAACTGGAGCCAAAAAAACTTGACCGCGCCGTGGAAATCCTGAGCAAGGCCGAGACCATTTATCTTCTGGGGCTTCGTCGTTCATTCCCGATTACCACCTACATGTCCTATGCCTTTGGAAAGCTCGGTGTACGGAATGTCCTGATTGATGCCATCGGCGGGTTGGCGCAGGAGGAATTGGGCTTTGCGGCGAAACGCGACGCCGTGCTGGCTATCAGCTTCACCCCCTATGCTTCCGAAACTGTAGCGCTTGCGCAAGCAGCGGCGGCACGAAATGTGCCCATCGTCGCCGTTACCGACTCAGGCTTCTCACCCCTCGCATCGTTGGCCGAAACTTGGTTCGAAGTAGCCGAAGCAAATTTCGAAGGCTTCCGCTCGATGGCGGCTACCCTCTCGCTTGCGATGACACTGACTGTCGCCGTCGCTGAAATGCGCGGCCGCAGGCCTTAGCGCGCTTCCCGGCGAGGTGGAACCACCTTGCCGCAAAGGAATCGCGCCAAGTTAATATGTTGGAGCAAATCCTTTTCGGCGAAGTCGTGCAACTTCGCCGAAAAGGATTTGCTCTAAACCTCAGGCGGTTCCGCTGGCGAATTTCCGGCGCCCAGAACCTGCTGGTCGAAGTCGATGATCGAGCCTGTCATCAATCCCGATTCATCGCTCGACAGATAACCGCAAGCCCGCGCCACTTCATCTGGTTTCAGCAAGCGCCCGAAGGGCCGGCCTGCTTCTGCCTTTTTCAGCCAACCCTCTTCAGCATCGTGATAGGTTTTCATGATGCGGTCTTCGCCCGGCGTATCCATCCAGCCGATGGTGAGGCCATTGACCCTGATCTGATGCTTCATCACTGAATAGGCGGTGTTCTTGGTGAGCGTAATGAGCGCGCCCTTGGAAATGCAATAGGCCGAGATGAAGCTCTGCCCGCCATGGCCCGACATGGAAATGATGTTGACGATGGTACCCTTTGTTTTTTCGCGCTTCATCACATGCAGCGCATCCTGAATGATGAAATAGGGTGCCCGCACGTTGACATTCATCATGGCATCGAAAAACTCGGGCTTGGTGTCCCAGATGGTGCCGCGATCAGTTATTCCGGCGGCATTGATCACCGCATCAACTCGGCCAAAAGCCTTGTCTGTAGCTGCTATGACCTTGCGCGTGTCGTCCATGCCGGCAAGATCAGCCTGGACAAAAATGGTTTTAACGCCCTTCTTTTCCAGGTCGGATTTGACCCGTGTTCCATTCTTTTCATTGCGCCCCGTGATGACAATGCCCTTGCAGCCACGATCCGCGAAGAGATGGGCAATGGCTTCGCCGAGTCCCTGGGTGGAGCCAGTGACAACAGCGATTTTGCCATCCATCGATAACTTGGAAAGAGAATCCATATTCATCATAACACCTTTACTGGCCTGCCTGTTGACCGTGACTCGGTTGCTGCATCGGCAAGCTTCTGCGCCTGCAGACCATCATAGCCATTGGGCCTGGATGACACGCCTTTGGCGATGCCATCGATAAAGCTGTTCACCTCATTTGCGTAGGCAGCTCCATAACGCTCGGTGAAGAAGTTCAATACGGGATCACCCTTGAAGCCATCACCGTTGGCAAGTTCAACCGTGGTGTTGTGCACATTTCCTGCGCGCAACATGCCCTTGCTGCCATGCACTTCCATGCGCTGGTCATAGCCATAGGTTGCGCGACGCGAATTGGTAATCACGCAGATTTTGCCAGACGCGGTTTGCATCTGTACCGACGCCGTGTCAACATCGCCTGCTTCACCGATGGCCTTGTCGACAAGCGCCGATCCCAAGGCATGCACAACGACAAATTCCTCGCCGACAAGAAACCGTGCCATGTCAAAATCATGGATCATCATGTCGCGGAATAATCCGCCGGAGCCTTTCACATAGTCGGCAGGCGGAGGAGCGGGATCCCTGCTGATGATGGTCGCCAATTCAACATTGCCGATATCACCTCTTGCGATTCGCGCTTGCAGGTTTGCAAAATTCGGATCGAAGCGGCGATTGAAGCCGATCATCAGATTCGATTTGTTCTTTTCAACAACCTTGAGGCAGCTCAATATTCTGTCCACGGACAATGACACCGGCTTCTCGCAAAGGATGGCCTTGCCGGCATTCGATGCCGCTTCAATCAGGTCAGCGTGGGTTCCCGTTGGTGCTGCAATCAGAATTGCATCAACATCCTTTGACGCGATGATTTCTTCAACGCTTGCAACTTTCGCACCTACTGTCGCAGCCAGATCGCTTGCCGCTTTCGCCATCGCATCCGCCACGAAAGCCACCTTTGCCCTGCTGGAAGCGCCAATTGTGGCCGTGTGAACTTTGCCAATCCGGCCTGCGCCGAGTATCCCGAACCTGATCATTTCCCTCTCCAAAACACGTAGAAAACCCTGTCGAAAAGCATGAAAATGGCATGAAAAGTGGTGAAAACCGCACGACTTTGGACGACATCTGCACGCAAATTCCGCGCAAATTTATCGAGGCGATTATTCATACTAACATGTTAGTATGAGCAATATGCCCGTTTTGCGTGAAACGGAATAAACATTCCAACTTGACTTCATTTTGGAATTGTTGTTTCGTCTTGTCAAGCAAACAAAATCCCGAGGAGGCATAAATGGCGTCTGGAACCGGCAAGAAAGCCGCGCTCGACGTCATCACTGTGGGGCGCTGCTCCGTCGATCTCTACGGCCAGCAAATCGGCTCGCGGCTCGAAGACGTAACTTCATTTGCCAAATCCGTTGGCGGCTGCCCCTCCAACATCGCCATCGGCACGGCTAGGCTTGGCCTCAAATCCGCAGTCATCACGCGCGTCGGCGACGAACAGATGGGGCGCTATGTGCGCGAGCAGATGGCCCGTGAAGGTGTGGCAACCGACGGCATCACCACCGACCCGCAGCGGCTGACCTCACTGGTCCTGCTCTCGGTTGAAAACGACAAGACCTTCCCGCTGATTTTCTACCGCGACAATTGCGCCGACAGCGCTTTGTGTGAAGCCGACATTGATGAAAAATTTGTGGCCTCGTCCGCTGCCCTGCTGGTGACCGGCACTCATTTTGCCAGGCCTTTGAACGATGCGGCCCAGCGCAAGGCCATGAAAATAGCCAAGGCCCATGGCCGTAGGATTTGCCTCGATATTGATTACCGCCCCAACCTCTGGGGCCTCGCCGGCCACGGCGCCGGCGAAGAACGCTACATCAAATCCGACAAGGTTTCCGAGCATATCAAGACTGTTCTCCCTGACTGTGACCTGATCGTTGGCACGGAAGAAGAGGTTCACATTGCCGCTGGCAGTGAGGACACTTTGACCGCGTTGAAAACGATCAGGTCCCTTTCTTCGGCGACGATTGTCTTGAAGCGCGGCCCCATGGGCTGCGTGGTCTATCCCGGAGCCATTCCCAACCGCCTGGAAGATGGCATTGTGGGCCAGGGCTTTCCCATTGAAGTTTACAATGTGCTGGGCGCCGGCGATGCCTTCTTCTCCGGCTTCCTGCGGGGCTGGCTAAAAAATGAACCGCTTGAAACCTGTGCCACCTATGCCAATGCCTGTGGCGCCTTTGCAGTTTCACGGCTTCTTTGCTCGCCAGAAATTCCAACCTGGGATGAGCTGCAATATTTTCTGAAACACGGCAGCCCGCACAAGGCGCTGCGGAAAGACGAAGCCATCAATCACGTGCATTGGGCCACCACGCGGCGTGCACAACCGGAAAAGCTTTTGGCCCTCGCCATCGACCACCGCACTCAAGTGGAAGCCATCGCCGACAAGACAGGAGCCTCACGCGAGCGCATTGCGCCGTTCAAGCGCCTGGCCATTGCCGCAATCGGCAAAGTGTCGAAAGGCAAGCCGGGCTTTGGCACCCTACTTGACGATACCTACGGTCGCGACGCCATGTTTGATGCAGCAAAACTCGGCCTCTGGGTTGGCCGTCCCCTTGAGCAGCCGGGATCGCGGCCTTTGCGTTTTGAGTTCACCCAGGATGTGGGCGCACGGCTTGTTGAATGGCCCGTGACCCACACCATCAAGTGCCTCGCCTTCTATCATCCCGATGATCCCGCCGAACTCAAAACCGAACAGGCACAGAAACTCCGCACGCTTTATGAGGCAGCGCGAAAAGTTGGCCGTGAATTGCTGGTAGAGATTATCGCCGGCAAGAATGGCAGCGTGAAAGACGATACGGTTTCGCGCGCCCTTGCAGAACTCTATGCCCTTGGCATCAAGCCGGACTGGTGGAAGCTGGAACCGCAGGCAACGGGCGCAGCCTGGAGCAATATCGAGAAGGTTATCAAGGCCAATGATCCCTATTGCCGGGGTATTGTGTTGTTAGGCCTCGATGCCCCCGAAGATGATCTCGCCCGCGCCTTTGCAACAACCGCTGGCCACGCAACCGTTAAGGGCTTTGCCGTGGGCCGCACGATTTTCAGCAGCGTGGCGGAAAGCTGGCTGGCCGGAAAAACCGACGATTCAAATGCAACATCAGAAATGGCCGAACGCTTTGCCAATCTGGTAAATGTCTGGAATAAATCACATACTTAGTGGAGTGTAGAAATTTGTTTTCCAAGGCCTCCAGGGAGGTCGCTGCAATATTCGCCCTCTCCCGTCCTGCGCAGCGATAGCGAAGCGGGACGGGAGAAGGCCAATTTTATAAGGAGCCGCCCCATGGGCAAGACAATTCGCCTGACGACTGCGCAAGCCTTGATGAAATTCCTGACCCGCCAGATGATCCTTGTCGATGGCAAGAAACTGCCGATTTTTGCGGGCGTCTGGGCGATCTTCGGCCATGGCAATGTGGTGGGGATTGGTGAGGCCCTGTTTGGCGTGAGGAAGGAATTGCCGACCTACCGCGCCCATAATGAACAGGCCATGGCCCATGCGGCCATTGCCTTTGCCAAGGCCTCGCGCCGCAGGCGCATGATGGCCTGCACATCTTCTATCGGCCCAGGCGCCCTGAACATGGTGACGTCCGCAGCCGTGGCCCACGTCAACCGCGTGCCATTGCTGTTGCTGCCCGGCGACGTCTTTGCCAATCGCTTGCCTGATCCCGTGTTGCAACAGGTGGAAGATTTTGGTGATGGCACGGTTTCCGTGAACGACTGCTTCAAACCGGTGTCACGCTATTTTGACCGTATCGCAAGACCCGAACAGCTGATCCCCGCGCTGAACCGCGCCATGGTGGTTTTGACCGACCCTGCCGATTGCGGCCCCGTGACCCTTGCCATGTGCCAGGACACGCAAGCGGAAGCCTACGACTATCCTGAAAGTTTCTTCGACGAGAAAGTATGGACCACGCGCCGCGTCAGGCCCGACGAATACGAGTTGGCGGAGGCCGTCCGTGTACTGAAGAGTGCAAAAAAGCCTGTCATCATTGCAGGCGGCGGCGTGCTCTTTTCCGAGGCTTCGGGCACGCTTGCGAACTTCGCCGGCGCCCATGGCATTCCCGTGGTTGAAACCCAAGGCGGAAAATCTTCGCTTCCCTTCGCCCATGATTTGAACATGGGCGCCGTCGGTGTGACCGGCACTGGCGCTTCCAACAAGCTCTGCGAGGAGGCCGATGTCGTGCTCGCCGTGGGCACCAGGCTTCAGGATTTCACCACGGGCTCCTGGGCGCTTTTCAAGAACGACAAGAAAACAATCATCGGCCTCAACACGCAAGTGTTCGATGCAACGAAGCACCGCGCCTTGCCCTTGATTGCCGATGCCCGTGTGGGACTTGAGGAACTCACCCTCAATCTCGGCAAATGGGCGGCCCCTTCCGCCTGGACAAACTCCGCCCAGAGCGGGTTCGCTGCGTGGATGAAGACGGCAAGCAAATATACCGATGCCAGCAATGTGGAACGCCCCGCCGATTCCCAGGTGATCGGCGCCGTGCAACGCGCCCTCGGCCGAGATATTTCCGTGCTCTGTGCCGCAGGCGGCCTTCCCGGCGAATTGCACAAGCTGTGGCAGGCAAGCGTACCCTCGTCCTACCACATGGAATATGGCTTCTCCTGCATGGGTTACGAAATTGCCGGCGGCATCGGCCTCAAGATGGCCCAGCCCGACCGCGAAGTTGTCGTGATGGTTGGCGATGGTTCCTATCTCATGATGAATTCCGAGCTCGCCACCTCCGTGATGCTTGGGTTGAAGCTCATCGTGGTGCTGCTCGATAACCGCGGCTACGGCTGCATCAACCGCCTGCAACACGCAAGCGGCGGCGAACGATTCAACAATCTTTTTGATTACAACACCGTCCATGAAGTCTCCCTTGATGTTAATTTCGCCGCCCACGCCAAAAGCCTCGGTGCGATTTCAGAAAAAGTGTCTTCACTTGCCGATCTCGAACGCGCCCTGAAGAAAGCCAAGGGCAACACCCGCAGCACTGTCATTGTCATCGATACGGATCCGATGAAATCAACCGATGCAGGCGGCCATTGGTGGGATGTGGCGATCCCTGAAGTTTCGACGCGGAGCCAAGTACGCGCGGCGCGCAAGAATTACGACAAGGCGAAAGCCAAACAACGCATCGGGAACTGACAACCACTCTCCATCACCGGGCTTGACCCGGTGAACCAGTCTGGGTGGCCGGGTCAAGCCCGACCATGGAGAGAGGGGTAAAATTTTAAAACGCAGAAGGAAAGAACAACTCTATGACAATACGGATCGGTGCCAACCCCATCGGTTGGTCCAATGATGACATGCAGGAAATTGGCGGCTGGATTCCGCTGGAGCAATGCCTGAGCGAAGCCAGGGCAGCGGGCTTTCAGGGCATGGAACTTGGCAACAAATTTCCCCGTGTGGCCACCAAGCTGCGCCCCATTCTTGATGCCCATGGCATGGTTCTTGTGGGCGGCTGGTATTCCACCTTCCTGCTCGAGCACGATGCCGAAACCGAATTTGCAAAGTCCGCCGACCATCGCAAGCTCTTGAAAGCCATGGGCACCAGCGTGTTCATCGCCGCCGAATGCACCAACACCATTCATGGCAACAAGGCGGCCCCGCTTTCCACCCGTCCTGTGATGACCGATGTCCAGTGGAAAACCTTCAACACGCGGCTCACCAGATTTGCCGAGCTTTTGAGAGCCGACGGATTCCAGCTCGCCTATCATCATCACATGGGAACTGTGGTGCAGACTGGAGCCGAAATTGACCGCATGATGGCAGGAACCGGCGAGGCCGTGAACCTGCTGCTTGATACGGGCCACGCCATCTGGGGCGGCGATGATCCCGTAAGACTTGCGCGAGTCTATAAAAAGCGCATTTCCCATGTGCATTGCAAGGATGTGCGGCTGGCCGTGAAAGCCCAATCCGACAAGCACGACTGGTCCTTCCTCGACAGCGTGCTGGCGGGCGTTTACACCGTGCCCGGCGACGGCTCCATTGACTATGTTTCGGTTTTCAAGGAACTTAAAGGTTACAGTGGCTGGGTGGTGGTTGAGGCCGAACAGGATCCGGAGAAGGCACCGCCTGCCAAATATGCTAAGATGGGATGTGACAATCTCAAGCGATTCTTGAAAGAGGGTGGCCTAATTTGACATCTCCACTTCTGGTGAAGCCCCGTGCGGGGGGCGGCCGTGTCCATCATGTGACGCCCAAGACGGCACACTGGACCCATGTGGGCTTCGATTTGTGGAAGCGCAAAGCCGGCGAACTGGCGACCGGCACCGATGGCGACCGGGAAACCTGCCTGGTTTTTGTGAGCGGCCGCGGCAGCGTGCGCGTCGGCGCTGAAGAAATGGGCATCCTGGGCGG
>JAHFPK010000352.1 GCA_023266715.1 Hyphomicrobiales bacterium
ATGCCAAGTGGCACGGGAGAAGGCGAAACTTTTTGACTTTATCGCCCTCTCCCGTCCTGCGATGCACAGCGAAGCGGGATGGCAGAGGGTCCGCGCGCTGGCAAGTTTACGCAGCCAGCGTAAACTTGGCTGCGACGGGGGTGAGGGCCTCTTGATGAAAATGCAAAATACTCAAGCGATTGAACCGAAGCTGCCCTCATCACGGCGAAGCTTTAGCTTCGCCGTGGCAATGGCCATCAAGCAAACATGACAGCTCATCCCGCACTGGTTGATTCCCGATTGGCAATTCGGGCCCCACCTCACGTGGACAGCACACCGGCATGGGATTAGGCTTGGCAGTCTGTTCCCTGTGGAGGGCCGGATCATGTTTCGCGCCTGTGCTGTTGCGGCCTTTGTATTTGTCTTGGCAAGACCAGCCGTTGCCGACGCCATTGATGGCGATTGGTGTGGGCAGAAAGGCCTGCATCTCACCATCAAGGGGCCGGAGATCACAACTCCTTCCGGCGTGACACTGAAAGGAAACTACCATCGGCATGAATTTGCCTATACTGCTCCACCGAGTGATGGCGATGCGGGCATGCAGATTTATCTTAAACTGCTCAGTGAAGACTTCATGAATTTCTACCACGTGAAAGATGGCAAGCCCGGCGAACCGGAGTTGTGGCGGCGCTGCGAAGTGATCTCGTGATAGTCGTGTGCGGATAACGGGGAATGGACCGACCTGCGATCGAATTGTCGCGGGAGGCGTGAAGACGCATGAAGCCAAGTTATGGAAAGAGCCCCGCCACCACAGTTCCCTGAGAAAATAGCTATGGCCCTGGAAATTATCTGGGGAGATTCCTTTTCAGGACCATAGCGAAGCCTGGTTGCCAGGTTCGGCGCTAGCAACCAAGCTGGCAAAATGTGAACCTGGAGGAAAAGTTCCCATGGTTTGCGTGGCTGGATCGCAGGAAAGCCAATAATGCGCAAAGCTTTAATCTGGGGAACCATTCTGGTCGTAAAAGATTTTAGCGCTTGGGGGCCTTGTCACTTTTGAAATTTGCATGAAGGAGACAACAATGGACAGGAGATTGTTTGTTACAGGTCTGCTCGGCGTGGTCGGCACAACCGGTATTGCCACTGTTTTGCCCCGCCAAGCTGAGGCGCTGGCCGCTGTTCCGCTTGGAGGCCCCAATCCCAAACCTGACACCCTCCTTCCCAAGCTTCCCGAGTCTGGTGGGCCGTTAGGGGAAGTGGATGAAGGTTTCGAACTCGCTCATTTTCGCCGCCGCCGTCGCTGGCGCCGTGTCTGCCGATGGTATTGGCACCATGGCCACTGGCACCGCCGCTGCCGCCGGAGACGCTTCTGGATCTGGATCTGGATTTGACGCACGCTGATTTGCGATAGCCCTTGCGACCGCGCCGCTGGCAGGGAATTGCCTTCACTTCGTCCGGCTCTGGGGCGGAATCGCGCCAAAGATCTGGTTGGTGATTTTCTCCAGTGAGCGGCCACCGATGTAACAGCCCATGCCGACGCCGAGGAAATCCCAGAAGCCTGCTGGCAGAAATACTGCCTGACTAACGGATCGGCAGGCGTTGCGTGCGAATTCGGGAAGAATATGAAGATCGCCCAACTTGCCGGGTAACAGGTGCTATTTTAGCAGCAGGCGTCGGACACACTGGCAACTTGTCCCCGGTACTGGATTGGAAGAACGCAGGCAGCACAATCAAATTCCCAACGTCCGCATCTTGAGAATCTCACTGAGATCGCCGCTCAGTTCACCGCTCGGAACCATCCCGATTTCCAGTTGGACTTGCTTGATCGCCCTAGCCAACAGGGGTTGGTCTATGAAGCCGTACGGACCAGCATCATAGCCGAGGCGCAACAGCAGGTTTTGGACCTGGATGGCGCATTTTACCGTTTCAAGTCTATCGATGAAGGCTGCCGAAAGGGGTATCGCGGCATTGGTGCATTGTGGATCCCAATGTTCGTGCACGACTTCCTTCGATGGGCTGCAACCAATGGAACCGAAGCCGGCATGAAAACTCGAAATCATCGCGACAACCCTGCTCGTCCCGCGTCTCACAATGGGAGCGCCGGAATCGCCTGGCAAGGTTGTGCAGTCATTCAGCATGGTTGCGCCAGTACCGCTGCCGCCGCCATGGCGGATCGAACAGTTTGAGTCAACCATCTGGCGGCCTGCCGAATAGCCAATCGCAACGAAGCCACCGCTTTCTGGAATGTCGTCATTCAATGCTGCATCGTAGGGCTGCAGCTGACCATGCCTGTCCCCCAGGCAATCCTCCAGCGCCAGCACCACCCAGTCGTTGGCGGGCTTGCGGAATTGCCGGTCAGGACCGGTATAATCCCCCCAACTGACCGGGATTGCCCCCGTCGAGGGATGCTCGCCATTCGCCATGGTCACTTGAGTAAGGGTGAACGTGCCTCTGCTTGTGTTGGAAGGCGGGCGAAGTGCGGTCACATACCAGGGCCCAAACACCACATGGAAATTGGTCATGACCGCGCACTCGCCGATGAGAAAGGCGGTGCCACTGGACCTCCCTTCTGGAAGGCTGAATTCAATGACGCCAACCGGGGCGAAATTGGACGCTTCTCGTTGATCAGCGTAGAACACCCACGCCGATGCAAGGTTCCAGAAGCTGGGCAGAAAAAGAGCTGCGATAAGACCGGTGAGTAACACGCGCAAGGCAACGGCCATGTGTCGGACCTCCTGCCAATAATGCAAGCAAAGTGTTCCAACGTCGACTGAACGACTGGCTTGCAGGTACAGAGCCTATCTCAAATGGGGCCTGGTTACAACGCGGCGTGCGCACTTCGCTGACCACGCATCAGCTTGCCGGAATGTTCAGGCGGAAGCTTGCGGCAATCCTGTCGCGCTGGCTTTTTGGAATGCCGGTTTCCGCTGCGAGCCTCTCCCACGTCGCTACGGCGCCTTGAACCTCTTGCAAAATAGTCTTGTCCCTGCCCCGCTTCATGCC
>JAHFPK010000353.1 GCA_023266715.1 Hyphomicrobiales bacterium
TCAAACCCGTCGGCGATTTTTGTGATCTTCATCACTTCGGTGTGGCCGGTGCTGATCAATACGGCAGCAGGGGTGCGTAATATTCCGCAGGATTATCGCAATGTGGCTGCCGTGCTGCGCCTCAATCCGGCGGAATATTTTTTCCGGATCATGGTGCCTGCCGCTGCTCCTTACATTTTCACAGGGCTTCGCATCGGTATTGGTCTTTCATGGCTTGCCATCGTTGCCGCTGAAATGCTCACTGGCGGCGTTGGCATCGGCTTCTTCATCTGGGACGCGTGGAATTCGTCACGGCTTCCCGACATCATCGTGGCCCTGTTCTACATCGGCTTCACCGGCTTTGCGCTTGACCGTCTGGTTGCAGCACTTGGCCAATTCGTAACCCGCGGAACGGCAGCGAGCTGAGCATCATGAACAGTTATCTTAAAGTCGATCATGTCTCCAAATCCTTTACGCGCGGCACTGTTGTTACGGAAGTTCTGAAGGACATTTCCCTCGACATCGGCAAAGGCGAGTTCGTGTCCATCATCGGCCACTCCGGTTGCGGGAAATCAACCCTGCTCAATTTGATTGCCGGACTCACCAAAGTTTCGGATGGCGGGGTGTTGCTTGAGAATAGGGAAGTCGACGAACCGGGGCCGGAAAGGGCGGTGGTGTTTCAGAACCACAGCCTGCTGCCCTGGCTTACGGTTTATGAAAACGTCAAGCTCGCGGTTGACAAGGTATTTCGTGAGTCGCGCTCCAGGGCGGAGCGGCACGACTGGATCATGCAGAACCTTGCCCTGGTTCAGATGCAGCATGCGAAGGACAAGCGGCCTGCCGAAATTTCAGGTGGCATGAAACAGCGCGTTGGCCTTGCCCGGGCGCTGGCGATGGAACCGAAAATTCTGCTGCTTGATGAGCCCTTTGGGGCGCTTGACGCGTTGACGCGCGCCCATTTGCAGGACTCGGTGATGGACATTCACGCGCGGCTTGGCAATACCATGGTGATGATCACCCATGATGTGGACGAGGCCGTGCTGCTATCGGACCGTGTGGTGATGATGACCAATGGCCCAGCAGCGAAGATAGGCGAGATTCTTGAGGTGAATCTTGCCCGTCCCCGCCGCCGCCTCGAACTGGTGGCGGACCGCAGTTATGTGCAGTACCGCGAGTCCGTGTTGAAATTCCTCTACGAGCGCCATCGTTTTGTGGAAGCGGCATGAGGCCAGCCATGAAGCAAAAATTAGTCATCATCGGCAATGGTATGGCACCGGGGCGGATGCTGGAGAACCTGCTTGAAGCGGCACCCGACGCCTATGAGGTCACCATTTTCAATGCAGAGCCGCGCGTCAATTATGACCGCATTATGCTGTCGCCGGTTCTGTCGGGGGAGAAGACCTTTGAGGAAATCGTCATTCACGGAGATGGCTGGTACATCAAGCATGGCATCACGCTTTACAAAGGGTGCAAGATCAAGACGATTGACCGTGCGGCAAAGACGGTCACTTCTGACACCGGCATTGTTGAAAGCTATGACAAGCTGGTGATCGCCACGGGCTCCGTGCCTTTCATCATCCCGGTTCCTGGCAATGATATTGCGGGGGTGCTCACCTATCGCGATCTCGATGATGTCAACGCCATGATGATTGCCGCCAAATCACGCGGCAATGCGGTGGTGATTGGCGGCGGGCTTCTGGGGCTCGAAGCGGCAGCAGGTCTTGCTGAGCAAGCCATGAAGGTTACCGTAGTTCATATCATGCCGACGCTGATGGAACGTCAGCTTGATCCCGCCGCCGGGCACTTGCTCAAGAAGGCTGTCGAGGAGCGTGGCATCACGGTTCTCAATGGTGCCAATACGAAAGCGATACTTGGTTCGAGCCGCGTCGAAGGTGTGGAACTGGCCGATGGAACCGTTGTTCCAGCTGACATCGTGGTCATGGCCGTCGGCATCCGGCCCAACTCAACCCTCGGAAAGGAGAGCGGGCTGGAGGTCAAGCGCGGGATCGTTGTTGATGATCAAATGCGGACATCGGACCCTGATGTTTTCGCAGTCGGTGAATGCGCAGAGCATCGTGGCATGGTTTATGGGCTTGTGGCACCGCTTTATGAAATGGCGGGCATTCTCGCCAAAACGCTGGTGGCAGAACCCGCCGCCTATGCGGGGTCGCTAACGGCCACAAAATTGAAAGTCACGGGTATCAATCTATTCTCGGCGGGCGATTTTGCCGAGGGCGAAGACCGCGAAGAAATTGTTCTGAGGGACGCGCGGCAGGGTATTTACAAGCGCCTTGTGTTGAAGAACAACCGCATCGTGGGTGCCGTGCTTTACGGCGAGACCTCGGATGGTGCCTGGTTCTTCGATATGCTGAAGCGGAGCATCGATATTTCGGAAATGCGCGATACCTTGATTTTCGGACAGTCGTATCAGGGGGGCACCCCCCTGGACCCTACGGCGGCCGTTGCAGCCTTACCGGATGATGCGGAAATCTGCGGCTGCAACGGCATATGCAAGGGAAAGATCACCGGAGCTATCGAAAAGCTTGGTCTCAAAAATGTTGATGATGTGCGCTCTCACACCAAGGCCTCGGCTTCCTGCGGTTCCTGCGCGGGCCTGGTTGAACAATTGCTCAAGGTGAAGCTGGGCGATGCTTTTAATCCGACGGTCATTCAGCCCATGTGCGGTTGCACGGACCTAGGCCATGATGATGTGCGTCGCCTGATTGTGGCGAAGTCGATCAAGAGTATTCCTGCCCTGATGCAGGAATTGAACTGGAAGACGAGTTGCGGCTGCGCCAAGTGCCGTCCCGCTCTCAATTATTATCTCCTCGCTACTTGGCCCGGCGACTATGTTGACGACAGCCAATCGCGTTTTATCAATGAACGGGTGCATGCCAATATCCAGAAGGACGGCACTTATTCCGTGGTGCCCCGCATGTGGGGCGGGGTTACCAGTGCGAAAGAACTTCGCGCCATTGCCGATGTGGTGGAC
>JAHFPK010000354.1 GCA_023266715.1 Hyphomicrobiales bacterium
GGGGTTACCAATCTCGCCATCACCCAGGCGGTCCAGCACAAGGGCTTCTACTACGCGCCCGACCCCTCCTCGCAGATCGCCTGCACCATTGGCGGCAATGTGGCGGAAAATTCCGGCGGCGTGCATTGCCTGAAGTATGGCCTCACCGCCAATAATATCCTGGGCCTTGAAATGGTGCTGATCACCGGCGAGATCATCCGCTTGGGTGGCAAACATCTTGACAGTGACGGGCTGGATTTGCTTGGGGTGCTCACAGGCTCGGAGGGTTTGCTCGGGATTATCACTGAAATTACCGTGCGGCTCCTGCAAAAACCAGAAACGGCTCGGGTCATTCTGGTGGGCTTCCAAACAAGTGAGGATGCGGGAAAGTGCGTGGCCGATGTTATTTCCGCCGGCATTATTCCGGGCGGCATGGAAATGATGGACAAGCCCGCCATTCATGCAGTGGAAGAATTTGTCCACGCGGACTATCCACTCGATGTAGAAGCCCTGTTGATTATCGAGCTCGATGGACCGGCCGTTGAAGTGGACCATCTGATTGAAGAGGTTTCGCAGATCGCCAAGAAAAACAATTGCAGCACGTCGCGCATTTCAACTTCGGAAGACGAGCGTCTGCTGTTCTGGGCGGGGCGCAAAGCGGCTTTCCCGGCGGTCGGGCGCATATCGCCGGATTATTTCTGCATGGATGGAACCATTCCGCGCAAGCGCCTCCCGGAAGTGCTCAACGGCATGGCGGAGCTTTCGAAAAAACACGGGCTCCGGGTGGCCAATGTCTTTCATGCGGGCGATGGCAATTTGCATCCACTCATTCTTTATGATGCCAACGTGAGTGACGAACTGATGCGGGCAGAAGAATTCGGCGCCGATATCCTGCGGCTGTGTGTGAAGGTGGGTGGCGTGCTCACCGGTGAACACGGGGTAGGCATTGAGAAGCGCGATCTCATGCCGGAAATGTTTTCGGAAACCGATCTGGCGCAACAGGAACGCTTGAAATGTGCCTTTGATAGCCACGGCCTGCTCAATCCCGGAAAAGTATTTCCGACGCTTCACGCTTGTGCCGAACTTGGCCGCATGCATGTGAAAGCGGGCAAGCTGCAGTTCCCGGAGATTCCAAGATTCTGATGACTTCGATCTTCAAACCGCTGTCGAAAACGGAGCTCGCGGAATTTGTGGCGAAAGGCGGCAAGCTGGAAATTATGGGAAGCGGCACCAAGCGGGCTCTCGGCCGGCCATCCCAGCCTGAGACGCTTTTGGACATGTCAGCGTTCAGAGGCATTTCGCTTTATGAGCCCGAAGAGCTGGTGCTTGAGGCCGGTGCAGGCACACCCCTCAGCGATATCGATAGAGCCCTGGCTAAAAACAACCAGCAACTGGCTTTTGAGCCGCCGGACTATTCAAAAATGCTGGGCGTCAAACACAAGGGCACCCTGGGTGGCCTGATGGCCTGCGGACATTCTGGACCGCGGCGCATAAAAGCAGGTGCGGCGCGCGATCATATTCTGGGCGTGGCCGGAGTTTCGGGGCGCGGGGAAATCTTCAAGGCCGGCGGGCGAGTGGTCAAAAATGTCACGGGCTTTGACGTGTCCAAGCTCATGGTGGGCTCCTTTGGCACCCTGGCAGCGCTCACCAGCATCACGGTGAAAGTCCTGCCTATTGCCGCAACCGAAGAGACGCTGGTTTTCAGCGGTCTCAGTGATGCCAAGGCCATACAGGCCATGAGCCTTGCCATGCAGTCGGCCTGCGATGTTTCGGGCGCAGCGCACCTTCCCGGAACGCCAGCGCAAACACTCTTTCGCCTTGAAGGCATCCGCCCCTCGGTTGTCTACCGCCGGCAAAGGCTTGCAAGTCACCTGAGAATTTTTGGGGCGGCTGATTATTTGAATGAAAAGGAATCCTTCTTGCAGTGGAAGGCCATCCGCGATGTTGACCTGCTGAGCGCCGATGACGCGCGATTTGTCTGGAAACTGTCGGTGACGCCGTCCAAGGGCGCAGAAACTGTCGCCCGGATTTCCAAGCAGCTTGATATCCAATATTTCTATGATTGGGCGGGCGGTCTCATCTGGCTCGGGGTTCCGCGCAGCAATCAGGCCTATGCCTACATCATTCGCAACAGCGTTGAAGATGGCCATGCCACCCTCGTGCGGGCCGAGGAAGAGGTGCGCGAACGCATTGAGGTTTTTCAGCCGCAAGCCCCGGCCCTTTCCGCCCTGACGCAACGGGTCAAGGCATCCTTTGATCCCGGCGGTGTCTTTAATCACGGCCGCATGTATAAAGACATCTGAGCCATGCAAACAAATTTCACTGCCGAACAATTGCAAGACCCGCACACGGCGGAGGCCAACAAGATCCTGCGAACCTGCGTGCATTGCGGCTTCTGCACGGCGACCTGCCCCACCTATGTTCTCCTGGGCGATGAGCTCGATAGTCCACGCGGGCGCATTTACCTCATCAAGAACATGCTGGAGAAGAATGAGAAAGCAACGACGGAAACGGTCAAGCATATTGACCGCTGCCTGTCGTGTCTGTCGTGCATGACCACCTGTCCCTCGGGTGTCAACTACATGCATCTCATTGATCAGGCCCGGGTGCATGTGGAAAAAACCTATAGAAGGCCGCTATTGGAGAGGCTGCTGCGCGCCATGCTCGGCTTTGCCATGCCGCGGCCACATATTTTCCGACTGGCGCTGGCCTCTTCGAAATTAGTCCTGCCATTTTCGAAAATGATTTCCAGATTGGGCCTGAACAGGGTTGAGGCGATGCTTGCACTTGTTCCCACCAAACCTATTGCCAAAGAAGATCTGGGGGCGCCTGGCATCTATCCGGCAGAGGGCACAATGCGCGGGCGCGTGGCCCTTCTCATGGGTTGCGTTCAAAGCGTAATCGAGCCTTCAATCAATGCCGCCACCATTCGCCTGCTGACGCGACTGGGTTACGAGG
>JAHFPK010000355.1 GCA_023266715.1 Hyphomicrobiales bacterium
TGCTATTGCGGGTTGGAATGACGGTGATGTGCTTGCGGTTACATTCAAGTGCTCGCCATTGAGTTTTGATCTGTTGAAAGAGCAGAAAGGCCTGCGTCCGGCGCCCTATCTTGCTTCACGGGGCATGTCGTGGATCCAGCGAACTTCAGCGGCCAGCATGGATGACCGGGCTTTGAAAGACTATTTGCGCGAGAGCCATAGGCTCGCGTCCCTCAATCTACCGAAGAAAACCCAACGGGAATTGGGTTTGAATTCAGCTTGAGGCAATCCAGCGCTCGTCGATGGAAACGGATTTAAGCAGGCACCACACGGCCTGGCCTTCATCAAGACCCAATTGATCTATGGCCTTGCGCGTGAGCGCCGCGGCGAGTTCTTCGCCACCTTCCAATTTAACATGAATAATAGCGATGGGACTGCCATCATATTCACATTTGGAGACCATGCCTTTCAGCATGGTGCGGGCGGAAATATCCTTAGGTTTGCCCAATGCCAGGGTGACATCAGTGGCGCGGACGACAATGCGGAGCGGCGTTTTGCCATTCGCGAACTGGCCCGTGAGGGAAATATTTCCGGCGGGATGGCTAAGCGTGGTGAGACCATAGATGGAATCATAGGATGCCGGTTTGCCGGTAAGGATGGAGGTTTTTTCAAATCGGCTGGTGTGACGGTCGGGAAGGTTCATGACAGCTTGGGGGCTACCTTCGGCAACGATCTTGCCATCACGCATGACAACAACGTGCTGGGCCAAGCGGGCCACCTCTTCAACGGCGTGGGAAACAAGGATAACCGGAATGCCGAATTTCTTTTGCAGCTGCTCGATGTAAGGGAATATCTCGCGCTTGCGATCCATATCCAGGCTAGCGAGGGGTTCATCCATCAGCACTAGGCGAGGGGCTGAAAGAAGTGCTCTTCCGATAGCAACGCGCTGGCGCTCGCCGCCGGAAAGTGTTGAGGGCCCGCGGTCCAGAAGCGCGGAGATGCCCAAAAATTCCACAATGGAGGAAAACTCCATGCCGCCCTGCTTGATGCCGTAGCGCAGGTTGTTCCGCACCGAGAGATGGGGCAGGAGAAGGGCGTCCTGGAAAACATAGCCAATGCGGCGCTTGTGAACGGCAAGGTTGATCTTCGCCTTGCTGTCAAAGATCGTTTCACTGCCAATATGTATACGGCCGGCATCAGGCTGTTCGAGCCCAGCGATGAGATTCAGAAGGCTTGATTTTCCCGCACCGGATGGGCCGAAAAGGGCGGTAATTCCGTGACCAAGCCTGATGTTCACATCGAGCGTAAAGCCCGGGCGGGATTGTTTGACCGAGATTTCGATCATGACTTGCCGCCCACGCGGCTGGTGAGCCGCCTTGCCAAAAGTTCCGAGGCCATGAGGGCGGCAAGAGCAAGGGCGATAGACAGGAGGATCAAACGCAGAGCTGCGGCATCACCGTCAGGGGTCTGCAGAAGGCTGTAGATCGACAGAGACAAGGTTTGCGTTTGGCCGGGAATATTTGAAACAAAGGTGATGGTCGCACCGAATTCGCCAAGGGCTTTTACGTAGGTGAGAATTGTTCCGGCAAGGATGCCCGGGGCGGCAAGCGGCAGGGTTACGGTGGCAAAAATTCTTAAGGGACTCGCGCCGAGTGTCGCAGCCGCCCCTTCCAGTCTCCGGTCAATGCTTTCAATGGAAAGCCGGATTGCGCGCACCATGAGCGGGAGAGCCATGAGGGCAGCGGCCAAGGCCGCACCGGTCCAGCGGAAGGCAAAGACCAACCCAAAGGCTTGTTCGAGCAAGGCGCCGATCGGGCCTCTTTTTCCAAAAGCGACAAGCAACAGATAGCCGGTGACAACGGGGGGTAAAACCAGCGGCAGATGGATCAAGCTATTGAGAGCTGATTTGCCCCAGAAGTCTTTTCGCGCCAGCAGCCAGGCAAGACCCAGGCCAATGGGAAGACAGATGAGCGTTGCCAAGAGAGCAACGCGCAAACTGAGATATATCGTGGTCCATTCTTCAGCGGAAAGACTCATTCGAGCAGGGTGAAGCCATTTTCCTCAAAGATCAATTGGGCCTCTTTGGAGAACAGGAAGGCGAGAAACGATTGGGCATCGGGATTGGTCGAAGCCGCAATCACGGCAGCGGGATAGACAATCGGCGCGTGGCTGGCTTCGGGAAAATTGGCGATGACATGAACCTTTGCTTCCGCCACGGCATCGCTGCCATAAACAATGCCGAATTTGGCTTCACCACGGGCCACCAGGGCCAAGGCGCTGCGGACATTTTCCTGCATGACAAGATTTGGTTCAACACTTGTCCATAGGCCCAGATTCTCCAAGGCCGCCTTGGCGTATTTTCCCGCGGGCGCGGACTTCACGTCACCTACGGCCAGTTTTTCACTGCCCAGGGCAGCGGCAAGGTTCGAATCTTTGGCAAGGTCGATTTTCAAATCCGTTCCAGCCGCCGCAACCAGCACAAGGGTGTTGCCCACCAGGTTTTTCCTGGTCTCAGGCATAATCAAATTCTTTTTGGCGACGTCATCCATCCAGGCGAGATCAGCAGAAATGAAAATGTCGGCGGGGGCTGCCTGCGCGATCTGCTTGGCAAGGGTGCCGCTTGAGCCATAGGTCGCCACGATGTCTTTCCCCGATTGGGTTTTCCAGGCCTTGGCTACATCATCAAGCGCTGTCTTCAGGCTCGTGGCCGCAAAAACATTGACATTTTCAGCTTGAGCTGGAGCGTAAAAAACCGTGCTCAAAAAAGTGATGACAATGATGTGAAAATAACGGCTGACGCTGAACATTCCGGATCCTCGGGCTTGGCGTTATATTTTATTGAATATAACGTAAAATGCACGATGTCAAACGCGATATTGAAATCAGGTCTACAAGGTGAGGCCCGCCGGCATGGGCAGGTTAATCCGGGACTTTACATGGGCGTTGGTTG
>JAHFPK010000356.1 GCA_023266715.1 Hyphomicrobiales bacterium
GACTGAAGCGTGTTTGGCACCGCTTACCTTTGCCAGTCATACTTACGAAGAATTTCATTTGCTAATGCCACTTTATGTGTGCCGGCGCTGGACGGGAACAGTGACTTCACTGGAAGGACAGGAACTGCAATGGGTGAAGCCCATGAAGCTCCGCGAATACCCCATGCCGCCTGCGGATAAACCGCTCATCGCGCATCTCATCGATTTGCTCTAGGGTCTGTTGAGATTCATTTTGAGTTGATGACGGCAGAGCAGAGGTGGATCATTGCGGAAAAGCTTTGGTCGGTCTTGTCGCTTCGCATGGCAATGCGTTTGAAGTCTTTGAGTTTGCCGAAGAAATTCTCGATGAGATGACGCCATTTATAGAGCTCTTCATCGATGACGAGCGGAGCCTTTCGCTGTGGCCTCTGCGAGATGACGATTTTAGCACCGCGTTCATTCATGTTTTCGATGATCCAGTTCGAATCAAAAGCCTTGTCGGCGATGAGCCCACCGAACTCCAAATCGGCAATGAGCGGTGCAACGCCGATCGTGTCGTAGCGATGACCCGGCAGGAGAATGAAGCGCACGAGATTGCCGAGCGCGTCTGTCATCGCGAGGATTTTGGTTGTCCAGCCGCCTTTCGACTTGCCGATGGCCTGATTTTGAGTCCCCCTTTTGCGCCGTGTCCGTGACGGTGAACCTTGACGATGGGTGCATCCACCATGGCGTACTCCATGTCCGGATCATCCGAGACAACCTCGAATATCCGCTTGAAAACACCGGCTTTCACCCAATCGCTGTAGCGCTTGAAGACGGGGTTCCACTTGCCGAACGAAGCAGGCAGATCGCGCCAAGGGCTGCCGGTTCTTGCAATCCAAAGCACCGCTTCCAAAAACAAGCGGTTGTCGCCACCGCTGCGCCCCGGATCAGAAGCCTTTCCAAGGCAATGCGGTTCCATTCTTGCCCACTGGGCATCTGTCAAAACATAGCGGTTCATGGCAAACTCCTTTCGGAGCTTGAATCACGCTTCAACTGATTTGGGAATCCTGAATCTCAACATACCCTAGTTCAATTTGGTTTCCGGAACCTTCAACGCGTCGGCCAGGCGAAATTTTGCCGAACCTGGCTGCAAGGGTTTTTGCTGGCTTTCATGGGGCGCCCATGCTGTTGCCCATGCCACTTCAATGGTGGCCCGTATGCGGCCGTCCTCATCGGAAAACTTATGCTGATAGATTGAAATGGCTTCGCCCAAAAGATTTCGGGTCACGGGTTTGCGCGAGCGCCCTGTCATGACATTAGATAGCCCCAGGGATCTGATTTCGTGAATGAGGGCAATGGTATCAGGGTAGCGCACGATGGTGCGGTCGAGGTCAACAACAGGAAGGGCGAGATCGGCGCGTTGCAGGAGCGCGCCCATTTCGCTGACATCAATCATGGGTGCCACGCGCGGTGATACGCCGCCAGTTACGAGTTCTTCCGCCTCAAGCCAGGATTGACGCAGTTCATTCAGGGTTTGACCGGCAAACAGGCAGGCCAAGAATAATCCATCGGGCACAAGGGCGCGGCGCAACTGGACGAGCGCGCCCGGCACATCATTGACGAGATGAAGATCGAGAATATCAAATATGGCATCGTATTCGTTGATTTTGAGAGACAAGGTTTCGGATGCTGCGGGTTCAACAATATCCAGATTCCTGACTTTGTCTGAAGCACGAATGGCAGCGGCGATGGGATCGGGGTCAATTGCTACGAGACAGGCACGGTTGAACTCACGGGTTATGGGTTCCAACCGCTCAGCCAGTTCTGTGGCAATGGAATGGCTCAGAATATCCGGCCTTGCAGATTTCGTGCGTTCCAGCCGTGCGAAATAAAGTTCGCGGTCAAAAATGTTTTCTGCTTCGGATGTCATTTTTATCAGCCGAGCAGGGCATCGCGAAGCAACTGCCAGCTCTCACGATCAGGGGCAGAAATGATTCCGCCCTCAAATTTGGTTGGAAGATAGGGGGTGCCATCCAGCAGGGCGGAATAGCCACCAGCTTCGGCATGGATCAATACGCCTGCCGCATGGTCCCATGGCATCAGTTTGTAATGCAGCGAGAAATCGACTAGGCCTTCTGCCACGACGCGATATTCATAGGCCGCACAGCGATAGGAGAAGCTGGCTTTGATCTTGGCAAGGTTGGTGGCAACCCGGGTTCGCATGGGTTCCGGCATGAGATACCAGGACGTTACGCCGGTCATATTCGCAAGCTTTGTTGGCTTTGCCACGCGGATATCGCGGGTTGCGCCGTTTTCCGCCTTGGCCCAGGCGCCGTGCCCTTTGATGGCGAAGGTGCAGTCACGGCCCACGGGGTCGTAAATAAGGCCGCCCACTGTAACCCCGCGTTTGACGACTGCGGCCAGCACGCCGAAGAGCGGCAAGCCCCAGGCGAAGTTGCTTGTGCCATCCACCGGATCGATAATGATTGCCATATCAGCGTCGGCAATCTTGTTCAGAAGCCCGCGATCCATTTCAACGGATTCTTCGCCGACAAAGATAGCCTTGCGGAAGGCCCTGGCGATGGCTGCCTTAATAGCGGCTTCGGCTGCTTCATCGGCGTCGGTCACCAAATCCAGAGCCGAGGTTTTCTCGCGGATTCCCCCTTCGCCAAGCCTGCGAAAGCGCGGCATGATTTCCTGTTCGGCGGCAATCGTTATAATGTCGGCCAGTCTTTCCAAATCTTTTCTTGCGAAGGGCATCGGCTTGTAGTCTCCTGATTGGCCTGATTTAGAATAGGTGTTCTCAAAAAGCCATGGACGAAGCGTCAGCGCAATCGACCTATCCGTTAAAGCTGTGGGGCAAACGCCTCTGGCGCAGTTTGATCGATTTTGTGGCGCCGCCCAAGTGTCTGGTTTGCCGCGAAGCGGTGCTCGAGCCAGCAAGCCTTTGCGGGTCGTGCTGGGCAAA
>JAHFPK010000357.1 GCA_023266715.1 Hyphomicrobiales bacterium
TCCAAGGTGCTGTTCGGCACGTCAGGCTCGGAAGCCAATGACATGCAGATGAAGCTTACCTGGTACTACAACAATGCCAGGGGCAAACCGGAGAAAAAGAAAATCATCTCGCGAATGCGGGGCTATCATGGCGTGACGATCGCCTCGGGCTCGCTCACCGGGCTTGCCATGGTGCATACGGATTTTGATATGCCGATCAAGAATGTCCTGCACACGTCGTGTCCACATTACTATCGTGGCGGGCAAGAGGGCGAGACGGAAGAGCAATTCACCGATCGCATGGCTAAAGACCTTGATGATCTCATTCAGCGCGAGGGACCGGATACGGTTGCAGCTTTCATCGCAGAGCCCGTGATGGGGGCTGGCGGTGTCGTGGTGCCGCCTGCGACCTATTTTCCCAAGATCAATGCCGTGCTCGAAAAATATGACGTGCGCTTTATTGCGGACGAAGTGATTTGCGGTTTTGGCCGCACGGGCAACTGGTTTGGCGCGCAGACTTTCGGAATGAAAGCCACCTCAATTTCCGTGGCCAAAGCCATTACCTCGGCCTATTTTCCGATGAGTGCCATCACCATTGAGGAAGACCTGTACCAGGCCATGGTGGATGAGAGCAAAAAGATCGGCACCTTCGGCCACGGTTTCACCTATACGGCGCATCCTGTGGGCTGTGCTGTGGCGCTGAAGACGCTTGAAATTTATCAACGTGAAAAGATTGTTGAACATGTGCGGAAAGTTGCGCCGGTGTTCAAGACTCGGTTGGACAAACTGGCTGAGCACCCCCTGGTTGGCGAAGCGCGCGGCGTTGGCCTCATCGGCGCACTGGAGTTGGTGGCGGACAAGAAAACGACGCGTGCCTTTGACCCGAAGAAAACGGTTGGTGCCACTTGCGTCAATTATCTTCAGGAGCTTGGCCTGATCAACCGGGCCATGGGCGATTCCGTTGCATTCTGCCCGCCGCTTATCATCACCACGGAAGAAATTCACGAGATGTTCGACATGGTTGCTATGGCGCTGGACCAAACCGAGGTGTGGGTGCGCAAGGAAGGCCTGCGTCACCAATAGAGCAGCGTAATCGCGGTGAAATGGCAGGCGGCGGCAGCGGTTACAAAACCATGCCAGATGGCGTTGTGGAATTTCAGCCGTTCCCAGATGTAGAAGATGACGCCTCCGGTGTATAAAACACCGCCGGTGATGATCAGGACTATGATTGGCGGCGGCAAGACTTGCGCGAAAGCGCCAGCCGCTGTGACGCCTACCCAGCCCAAGGCGAGATACACCAGAACCGCGAGGCGGTCGAAGCGGCCGGGGAACAGAAATTTCACCAATACGCCGAAGGCAGCGCCAAGCCAGGTGACAAGTCCAAGCGTCCAGCTTTGCGTGGCATCAGGCAGAAAGGGTAACAGCGGTGTATAGGTGCCGGCAATCAGCACATAAATGGCACTGTGATCAAAGCGGCGAAGGATCCATTTGAGCTGGGAGGGCAGCGTGAGGTTGTAGGCGGCCGAGAAAATCAACATTGCCATGAGGCCGAAGCAGTAAGCCGCCAACACCCAACTGGCACCCGCGTGGGCAAGCAGGGCAATGCTTCCTAAAAGCCCCCCAACAATGCCAACGCCATGAACCAAGGCATCGGTGCGACTTTCGCCCCGACTATAACTCCTGTGATCGGCGAAGAAGGGATGCACTTTTTCTAATGCCGCTCAACTGGAATGACGAAGCGATCACGCCGTTCGCCTTTGCGCAACAGGCTAACCCTGACGGATTGATTGACGCGCTCATGGTTGAGCAGGCGCAGGAGATCATCAACGCCCTGCACCGGCTCGCCATCAAGGGCAATCAGGAGGTCGCCGGACTGGATGCCCGCTGCCTCGGCGGGGCCATCCTTGATGGTTTTCAGGACGCGCACGCCGGCTGCCTGCTCAACACCGGAAAAACGCGCGACATGGCGGGGGATGGGCGTGGTAGCGCCCTCAATGCCGAGACTGGCGCGGCGCACCCGGCCATGCTGGAGAACCTGAGCCAGCACATAAAGGGCGGTGTTGGCGGCAACCGAAAAACAGATGCCCTGGGCGCCGCGAATGACGGCGGTGTTGATGCCGATGACGCGGCCGCGTGAATCAACCAGCGGCCCGCCGGAATTGCCGGGGTTGAGGGCGGCATCGGTCTGGATGACATCATCGATGAGACGGCCGGTCTGGCTGCGCATGGAGCGGCCGATGGCGCTCACCACGCCTGCCGTCACGGTTTGCTCGAAGCCCAAGGGGTTGCCAATGGCAATGGCCAGTTGGCCCTTGCGGATGGCCTTGGAATCAAAAAATGACAGGGCGGGTGCTGCCAGATGGACATCGGTGCGCAAGACCGCGATGTCGCTGTGAGGATCCTCGCCGATGACGCGGGCATCGGACTTTTGCCCATCGGCCATGCTCACCTTGATGGCCCCGGCGCCGGAAACCACATGGCTGTTGGTGAGGATCAGGCCATCGGAGGCCACCACAAGGCCCGAACCCACGCCGGCCGGCTTGTTGCCCTTGAGCACACCAATATGGACAACGGCAGGGCCTGCCGTTTCAACCGCGCCGATAACGGCGCTGGAATAGGCATCCTGCAGCTGGGCTTCGAAGTTTGCGTCCTGGGGTGCGGCAGCGCCGCTGTCATCAAGCATCGGGGAACTCCTCCGCCATCATATGGGGCGGCATCAAATCCCTGCCAAGGCCTGTTCAAATGGGAAGGGCGCGCGAGGCTCGGGGGTATGCCCCAAGAGCTTCGCGCGCGCCAGGTATTCGCGTATTACTTGCCGGCGAGGAGTTGATCGACCGCGTCGCGGACTTCTTGATCCACCGGCTTGTTGGCGGCGGCGTTGAGCGCATCCACTGCAAGGGCTTCAGCTTCAGCAGCGAGAGCTTCGGCCTCGGCCGCAGCTGTGGCGGCA
>JAHFPK010000067.1 GCA_023266715.1 Hyphomicrobiales bacterium
CGAAGAAAGCTCTGAGACGGCATCACCAGGCCTTTCCGATCCCGTGGCGCCGTCTAAAACCACGGTTCGGCGCGTCAAACCCGAAAATGACCCCTTTACAAAGCTCGCCTTGGCCGAGGCGGCTGCCATTGCTGCCAATGAACCGCCCGATGAAGATGCAGGCGAACTTGCCCGCTCGCTCCTCGACATGATGCTCTCGAACCCAAATGCCGGCCAACCTCAGGAGCGCGCCCTCGCCGCCGATGCCCTGCTGAAACTGGTGCCACGTATCCCGTTAAAGTCGCTGATCACCATCGTTGACCGTCTTTCCATAATGGATGCGCCCCCGCATCTTCTGGTGTCGAAACTCATCCATGACCCCCGCATTGAAGTCGCCGGACCCCTGTTGGAACTCTGCAACCAGATCAGCGATCAAGTTCTCGGCAAGGTCATTGCCACCGGGCAGGTGAGTTTGCTGCGCCTGATTGCCCGTCGGCGCACCATTTCGGCGGCGCTGAGCGATCAACTCATTGAGTTTGATGATCCCTCGGTTATCCTGACGCTGGTCAGAAATAGCGGCGCAACCTTCTCCCATCACGCATTTCCCCGGCTTGCCGATCATGCCAGCAGAAATCGCTCTGCTTTGGCACCGCTTGCAACCCGCCCGGATTTGCCGGCTCCCATTGCCTTTGAACTCTTCTGGTTTGTTCCGGCAGAACTTAGGCGCTATCTGCTGTCACGCTTCCTCACCGATTCAGAAATGCTGACCAAGATACTGAAGATCACCCACGCCATGGAAGGTGGCGAGCAAGGCATGGAAACCAGGTTCGGGGATCGTGAACAGATTGAAACCTTCGTGACACTCCTGAATGATGGCAAACTGCCGGAGGCAACCGATATTCTGGCTGAAATTGCCGCCATTCAGCCTGATAATGCGGCGCGGATTATTTCCGATGCCAACGGCGAACCCCTTACGATTGCCTTCAAGGCGATCGGAACCAACCGGGCCCGCTTTGGGGAAATTGTGGAAATTCTAAAAGCTTCTGATTTCGGCATCATCGCGGCAGAGCGCGGTACGGCAGAACTGCAGAACATCTTTGACTCCATGTCGTTCAATAAGGCCCGCGTCCTCCTCACCTATTGGGATTGGGCAGTTCTGAAATCCGGCCCCTACGCTCCAGCAAACTGAAGCCGTTTTTCTACCTCTATCCATCCCCGCACACCTCACTTCAACTCGAGAAGTGAGGCACAGTCCAGATACAAGAAGACGTTGGTAGCGCGTTAAGCCCGACGATAGAGAGAAGAGGGTATTGCGCGGAGAGAATTGTCTCCAATACATCGCGTGACTGCACTTATTCAGGTGATAAGTTAAAAGAATCAGGGATATAGTGTATTTGGAAGAATAGACTGAATAGTATGTCATACTATTCAACTTGAGGATTCTCCATGGCCGATGTTTTGGAACCAAAAAGAAATCTGGTCGATCTGACCGCGGAAATCGTGGCCGCTTACGTTGGCAAAAACACCGTCACCCAGGCCGAGCTGCCAAAGCTGATCGGCGAGGTTCACCGCGCCCTTTCAGGCGCCGTCAGCCATCCCGCCGCCCGCGAGGAGCTGACTGAAATCAAACCCGCCGTCACTATCAAGAAGTCTCTGACCGCCGACTATCTGGTTTGCCTGGAGGACGGAAAGAAATTCAAATCCCTGAAACGTCATCTCCGAAGCCACTTCAATCTTTCGCCCGAGCAATACCGGGAGAAATGGGGTCTCCCGGCCGATTATCCCATGGTCGCCCCCAACTATGCCCAGGCCCGTTCCAGCCTCGCCAAACGCATGGGGCTGGGCCAGCGCAAGGGCCGCGCCTGAGCCATAATCCACTTTTGTTGCCCCCGACTCTTGCGGATCAGGGAGCGCCGATTCATAAACAAGGAACCGAATCGGACAACGATTCGGATGTTAGGGGCGGCAGTGAAATCGAAATCGGCAAGCACGGTATTCCGGGCGCAACTCATTGTGCCCGAACAGCGGCAGCTCTTTGACTACTGGATTCAGAAGTCACTAGGGCGCGCGATGCCACGCCGCAGCGATATCAACCCCGCGCACATTCCGCGCATCCTGTCGGGCATAAGCCTGGTTGAGGTGAGCCCCGACAAGGCGCGCTGCCGAATCAGGCTGGCAGGCACGAGGCTGCGTGAAATCTATGATCGTGAAATCACCGGGCTCTTTATCGAAGATCTGGATTGGGGCGACAAGCACGACTACTGGATCGCCGCCTACCGCCGCACCATTGAGGAGGGAAAGCCTACCCAGGGTGTGGTTCGGGGCCCCCGCACCCACAAGGAACACTTGGTGCAATACTGGCTGAAATTGCCGCTTGCCACCGACAATGATGACGTCGGCATGCTGCTCTGCTACGACTATTTCCAGTCAGCGTCCGAGGATGCCCATATGCAGGTCATGGCGGCACTGGCCTGACTGGCCGCTTGACGAATTCATAACTCATGGGTTATGAATTAAGTATGAACACCACCCCAAGCGAGCTTTTCACCAGTCTGGCCGATCCCACCCGTCGGGCGATCTTTGAACGACTCAGCCGCGATGGCGAACAGACCGTGCGGGCCCTAACCAACCACGCCGGAGTCTCACAACCGGCGGTTTCCAAGCACCTCGGCGTCCTGAAACTCGCCGGACTGGTGCGCGACCGGCGAGACGGACGCCAAACCCACTATAGTGTCGAGCCGCAAGGTCTGGCACCATTGATCGACTGGATGAACCTCTATGGTGCCTTCTGGCGTGACCGGTTTGATCGACTCGAAACCTTATTGAAAAGGATGGACCAATGACCGGATCCGCCACGCCCCTGCGTTCCCTCGTCGTCGAACGTGAGATGTCGCATCCGCCGGAACAGATTTGGCGTGCCCTCACCCAGGGCCCGTTGATCGAGGAGTGGCTGATGAAAAACGATTTCCAGCCTGTAGTGGGTCATAGGTTCAATTTCCGGGCAACGCCCATGCCCCATTGGAACGGCGTGACCGACTGCCAAATCCTGATCGTCGAGACCAACAAGCGGCTCTCCTATAGTTGGAATGCTTCCGGCGAAGAGGCGGCATAGGGCCTGAAGACCGTCGTCACCTGGACGCTGACGCCAACAAAGGGCGGCACGCATGTGTGCATGGAACAATCAGGCTTCCGGCCCGAAGACGAGGGCAACTACCAGGGCGCGAATTATGGCTGGCAGAAATTCATCGGCGGTCTGGAGCGGGTGGTTGGGCGATTGCAATTAAAATGAACCACATGTCCCGCTATCATCCGCTGCTGGTAACGCTGTATTGGCTGCTTGCAGTGCTGATTATTGCGGCGCTGCCATCGGCTTTTTCTGGCTCGCAGCAATGCCCAACTCCGATCCCCGGAAGATTAATGTTCTGCTTGTGCATATGGCGGGCGGGATGCTGATTCTCGCCATGATGGTTATCCGCTTCACCGCTCGGATGTGGACAGCAAAGCCGCCGACCGCGACGACGGGCAATCCTCTGCTGGACCGGATCACACCGGTCATTCATTACGGATTTTACATCCTTGTGGTGCTGATGGCAGGGACAGGCTTTGGCACAGCAATTCTTGCCCGGCTCAACGAGATTGTGTTTGCAGGCTCAGGCGAACCGCTGCCGCCAACCCTCAAAATTTATCCAACCCGGGTGGCGCACGGCTATATTGCATTGTTCCTCTTAGGCTTCATCATTTTGCATGTGGCAGCCGCGCTCTACCACCAATTCGTCAGAAAAGATGGGCTGTTCCGGCGAATGTCCTTCGGGCGGAGTGAGTCGAATTAAAAATATCTTGTGATCAAGGAACCACGCGGCTCCTGTGGCGTTCAAATCCTGGATTAAAAATCTGTAACTCAGAGGGTCGAACCTTGCGTTCACTGGTGCCTGCCGGATTAAAAGCACTTCTTGGGCACAATATCGCCCTGAATCTGGTAGCAGACTGCCCGTCAGAGGCACTCGTGAAACACTGAACCGCAATAGTTTTCAGTTGAAGAAGGAGAAAAACCATGAACCCTGTAGTACACTTTGAAATGCCCGCCGAAAATCGTCAGCGCATGGCTGATTTTTATTCCAAGTCATTCGGCTGGAAAACCCAGATGCTGGGCAAGGACATGGGAAATTATGTCATCGCTACCACCACGGAATCCGACGAGAAAGGCCCGAAAAAGCCCGGCGCCATCAATGGCGGCTTTTTTACCAAGACAGATGACATGCCAGCGCAATATCCATCGGTTGTTGTCGCGGTCGATGACATCAACGAATCCATGAAGAAAGTGATGAAGGCCGGTGGCAAGGTGCTGGGTGATCCTATGGAGATACCCGGCGTCGGACAGTATGTGTCGTTCTTCGATACGGAAGGCAATCGCGTCAGCATGTTGCAACCTGCACCAGGGACATCTGTCAGGCCGCACTGATCTCTGCAAAGCTGCCGCTTCAGCAACGACGATCTCAGCATCGCAGTAAACGATGCTGAGATTTTGGTCTGGAATTAAAATACACAATAGGTATTGATTCCTCAACCCGGTTTTGCTAGCTTTCCCCCGCAAGGAGAAATCAGCAATGGCCAAAGTCCGTGATCCCGAACCAACACCTGCCTTCAATGAGAATGAAAGTCCGCTGTACCGTCTTTTCTGCCGGAAAAATTCCGCAGGCAAGTCCGTGATATCCGAATTCCAGTTTGCGGCGGGAGAGCGCTTGCGCGCTGATTTCGAGCGCGCCGGCCTTGCGGCCCGCATCACCTCCTCATGGGAGGGCGAACGGACCGGTGCAAGAAGCTATGCTGCCATCAGCGATAACCGCATCGCCACCCTGTCTGATTACGCCATTGATGCCCGCAAGCGCGTTCACAGCGCCTTTGATGCCGTGGGGCCGGAGCTTTCCGGTGTGCTTTATTATGTATGCTGCCTGGTTGGTGGATTGGAGCAGGCCGAACGCATGCTGAACTTGCCGCAACGGAGCGGCAAAGCCATTCTATCGCTTGCTCTCACACGACTTGCCCGTCACTACCATTTGCTCAAGCCCCCGGTGCGGAGCGCGGAAAGTCGGGAGTTTGCCCACTGGGCGCTGGCAGATTTTCGTCCGCGGATCATGCCGCAAGAGTCTGACGCGCATCAGACTTGATCCGCGCCACCATGGAGAAAAGCCCGTTGGAGCGTTGCGGCGTGAGATGGTCTTTCAATCCAAGCCTGGTAAAGACGGCGCCTGCATCCTGGGCCAGAATCTGCTCCGGCGTCTTGCCGGAAAACATCATGAAAATTATAGCGATAAGCCCTTTGACGATAAGGGCATCGCTGTCCCCGGTAAATTTCAACACCTTGCCGTCGTGCTCCGCATGAATCCACACCTGGCTGGCGCAACCGCTCACCTTGTATTGGGGGGCGCGCCATTTCTCATCGAGGTCGGGCAACAGCCTGCCAAGCTCAATGACATAGCGATAACGTTCTTCCCAATCGTCAAGAAGCTCGAAATCTGCCTGCAAACTTTCAATGGTATTCGTGCTCAACACCAAACTCCGGGAAAAACCATCCACCCCAAAGATAGGCGTTAGCTCACCGGTTCTCAACTGGTCTTAGGGCTGAGCGGACCCCGCCAGGCCGGAATAAGGTCATCCAGACGGAGCGTTGATTGCGAAATCGGGGACTGCTGTTTGGCCGATGCCAGTTTCATTGATCCCGTCTCGATGGGATCAGTGCCGTCGGCTATGTCGGGCTGAAGGGAGGAGGAAGGCAATGTATTGGCCTCATTTGCCCATTCGTAAATCAGGCGAACACCATATTTAGCCTTGAGCTCCAGTTTATGGGCAACAAACCCCGCCGTTTCGCACACGCCAGGCTGACGCTGGCAAAAGGAGGCAAGGTCAGAAAAAGTGTTGGTGGCAATTTCGAAATAGCCGGTATCCTTGGCGGCCACATTTTGGCGAACCTGGCTTGCGTCGTCCGGTGGCGACGGCATTAATGCCGTAATGCCCGATAAAACGATGATCGTCCGTAAAATGCGCATTTCCACACCCTATTGCTGTGGACTGTCGTACCGAAAAAATATTTCGGATGGTTAAAGCCGATAAGGTTGATTTTGTGCAAATTTTAGTTTTGCCATTAATGCTTTTTTCACCCTGCTAAGCAATTGAAAGAGTGCAGGAAATTCGTGGAAAGGCGCTGTTAACCAACGTGCGCCAAGGTGGCGGAATTGGGACCATTTTTTGTTTGTGGGTATGGGTTAGAATTCATGAAAGATGTGCTGGAGGAAAGCGGGCCAAGACTGCGGCCGCTCTCGATCCTGGCGCTCGTTGCGACTTTGACCTTGAGTTTTGCAATTCTTTACAATGCATTCCTGGGGCAGGTTGGAGGCGCGGGCCGCCCACGCTTTGTGGCTTCCGAACTATCCGCCACTGGCGCATCGACGCGCGTTGACGTCGTAGTTTCGAACCGCAGACAAAACACGATTATCCTGAAATATGATCCTCGGGTTGAAGAGGTCCAGCGCGGACTTCTGGCAACCGGCCATTATCAAGGCATGGTTGATGGTGTTGCAGGCAAACGCACCCGTCTTGCCATTGCCTCCTATCAGAGGGCCGCAGGCCTCAGGGTTGATGGCGAAGTGTCAAACGAACTCCTTGAACATCTTCGCTACACCCAGCAGGTTGCGGCAGCGTCCGAATTTACGGCAAGTGTTGCGGCGTTGGAAAAAAAACCAACCGCCGTCGCCGCCCTTCGCCAGGTTCAAACCGGCCTGGCTGAACTCGGCTATGCCCCAGGCGAAATCACCGGCGATCTGACCAGCGCCACGATTCGCGCGATCATCCAGTTTGAAAAAGACCGGGGTCTGCCAAGCGATGGCACAGTATCCAATGCGTTGCTCTCGGAAATTGCTAAAATGAGTGGTGACTCTGTGATTGCTACGGAATAGCCTGCAGCATTCCCATGCGCTTAAAATCGGAAGTTTGGGTTCAGGCCTTTATGCGAAAGTGTAACGGGCAGGGGAAATTTTGCACGGTTGCGGCCAAGGGGGCAGCTGAAGCGGGCGCAATTTTTGTCATCATCAACCGGCTTGATGGCCGCTTTCATCTTTTTGGACCGGCCCCGGGCCCCGCCTTTGATGATCGCGGCGACCGGCGTTTCATTGAAGAGTTGCCATTTCCCGCAACCGAGGCCGATGTCACAACACTTCTGGTGCGTCGGCGGAAATTTGACTCGGACCTGTGGATTGTCGAAGTGGAAGACCGCGACGGAACAGCGGGTCTTGCGCCGGCAAAAATATAAATCCGGTTAGTCAATTTTTAACCATGTCTCGCCTTAACTGCAAAAAAGCGAGGCCGAACTCGCGAACATTACTGCGTCTGCGAGGAATGAGAAAATGAGTGTCGTTTTGCAGTTTCCGACCAACCGTGTTGTTTCGCGTGATCCCAACGATACGGTTCTTGCCGAAGTTGTGATTTTTCCCGGTGTTCGGATTGAACGGCGCAATTTTGATTTGGCAAAGGCCACGGTATCCGGCCGAAAACGCCGCGCCTCGCAAGCCGCTATTGACGAGGATATGGCTTAGCTCCGCCGAAATCCCAACCGCAGCACATTCTTAAGCTGCAATTTGCTAGCGTCTTTCTCTTTGCAATGGGTGAGATATGCAGCAGGGCGTCAGCCTGGCACCACAAGTGGAAGAACGGCGTGGCATCCCCTACGCCATTGCTGATTTGTCCACAATCTTCCTGGCTGGCTTCAAAAGCCATCTGCTTCCCCACCTGTTGGCCCTTTTCATTCTTGTCTCGGGTTATGCCGCAGTGGAACTCGGCGGCGGATCCAACGTCTCGCCATCTTTTCAAGTCTTTGTTGCAAAATATTTCGCCGCTACGGCATTCTATGTGCTGGTACTTCTCTTTCTCGTTAAATTCCTGCGCATGATTATTGTCGAAAAACCCGAGAAGCCGATTTCACACCTGCTGCAATGGGGACTCAGCAATCTCACGGACAGACAACGCATTGCCAATGGCGTTCACGGCTTGCTCTTCACTTTTATGGTGATGGGGGGCTTCACCATATGGAAGAACCAGATTTCCGTCATGGGCCATTTCGCCTGGGATCAGGACCTCGTATCGCTTGAGCGGCTCCTGCATGGGGGCATGTTACCGCAAGATATTCTGGCAACGGTCCTTGGTTTTCCGCTAACAGCCAAAATTCTTGATATGGCTTACCTCCTGTGGTTTCCCATGCTCCTTGGCAGCATATTCATCATGTCGTTCCAGCCGCAACAATCACTTCTGCGCATGCGTTTCATGATTGCATTTGCCCTCACATGGGTCCTCGGAGGCATCATTACGGCCAATATTTTTGCTTCTGCGGGACCTGTCTATTATGGCCGCTTAAATCCCGCCCTCGATTTTTTCGCAGCCCATATGGATCTTCTCCGCAACATCAGTGCATCTGCCCATCTTGAAGCGCTGGCCTTGCAGGATTCATTGTGGACGATCTATGCGGCTACGCCATCCTTTTCTTCAATATCGGCTTTTCCGAGCATGCACGTGGCCATCGCGATGCTAATTTTTCCTGTCTGCCGCCATCTCGGCTGGTTGCTCGCAGGTCTCGGCGCCACCTATCTCCTTCTCACTTTCATAGGCAGCATTTTTCTCGGCTGGCACTATGCCATTGATGGTATGCTGGAGCAGGTTTTGCGCTTGTGAGCTGGTGGCTAGGCGGTATTATCGCAAGGCGCCCGGCGGCTTGAACTAAGTTGCAGCCTTGCCGCAGGAACTTTTCGAAAGGGTTTCCGAACGGCTTTCGCGCATGGCCCGGTCCGTGGAAGGCACCCAGAACAGGGCGAATCCCCGTTCATCCGTCGACTGCACCTTCCAGCCTGAGGATGCCACCAGGTCTTCCTCCTTTACTGCAAAGAGATCAAGGATGCCGGGGGCCATTGCCAGTTGCAGGCTGAATTTATCTATTCCGGATTGTTCGTCACTGACCGTGTACAGCGTTTTTCCAAACCGGGAATAAACCGTCAGAGTCCAGATCCCGTCGGGAAGATTGGCATCCAGTGTTATCGGCCCCGACGCGAGATTAAATCGGCAAAGCCCAAAAACTGTTCCCGGGGGATACTCGGGAAAGATTTTGCTCTGCGCCTCGACAGGCAGAATGAAGAACGTGTTGTCGGCAACATCATTTGTCAGGCGGTCCAGATTTCGGTAAAACAGGAAACTCGGCGCAAAAAGTATCGTGCTGATATGCACAATGACGGCAAGGGTCACGGCGGTAATGAACCAATAGAGATTGCGCATGGTCAGCAGGCCACCCTTTGCACGGCAGGAAGTTTCAGGCCGGACTCGGACTGGGACGCCCCTTCATTGGAAATCACCAGTTGGATAACCATGCTTCCTGCCATGGCCGGTCTTATCCAATTTCCCGCAACGGGATGTCTGGCCACCGCAATATTCACCGAATTGTCGGCATTTCGCACCACTTCTTCGGAAGTGATGACAGGAGAAGAGTCCCTTTCCAGAGTGTCCATTGGTCCGATTGAAAGACTCCACCAGCGCGACTCAAGTTCATTGGCGGAAATCATGTAAGTGCATTCGGTCAGCAGTTGGTTGCCTTCATCATCGCGCGAATTGGTATAGACTTGAAACAGCGATTGGGCGGGCGGCACCCGCCCTTCGAGAAGAAAGTGAGCCCGTGCATAGGGATTGGAAGATGTCCCTGAAGCCAGGTCCCACTTGCGCCAGTTGCCCGTGGCGCCTGCTGGTTGCGAACCGACTGAATCAATGAAATACAAGGCAGACGCCCAGCCGCCGATAACGCCGAACAGGATGCTAAAAATTTTGGTCGGCACACGCATCATCAGTTGCCAAATATCTTGAAAAGCGAATTCTTCTTCTTTTTCTTCTTCACCGGCTCATCCGGGACAAGAAGATTTTCAATGAAGGTGCCCTCGGAATCTGGCTCGGCATTTGCGCCCGGAAGAACCAGGGTGTCATCCGGTGCCTTTGCTACCTTCGTATCTTTGGGCTTTGCCGCTTTCTTTGTTGTTTTCTTCTTCTCGAAAAGCGAGAACATGTCATTCAAAACAACGGCAACGCTATCGGCATTCGCAGGCGAGGTTCCCGTATCAACGGTTACGATGCCTGTCTCATCGTTGACGAGGGCTGTCCCATCGTCGGGCTGCTCTGCCGCGGCTACCGTGTAGGTGTCGTCAAGCGGAATGCCAGCAAGGCTCGCGGGCTTCTCGCCGGCCTCGGCCACTTCCATGATCCGCTTCCAGGCGGGGGCGGGAATCAACCCCCCGGTCACCTGTTTCATCGGCGTGAAATCGTCATTGCCCACCCATACGCCGGTGACGTTATGTGCCGTAAATCCTACATACCACGCATCCCTATAGGACGTGTTGGTTCCGGTTTTGCCGCCTTGCGGGGTGAAGCCAAGATCGGCCTTGCGGGCGGTTCCCTTTTTCACAACTTCCTTCAGCATGGAATTCAGTTCGGCGATCTTCTCTTCCGGCACCACTTGTTTGAGCGGATGGGGGAACTTGCTGCGGTCATAGATGACATCGCCGTTGGGCCGCCTGATTTCGAGAACCGTATAGGGCGTGTTGAGTTTTCCACCGGAGGCAAAAGTGGAGTAGCCGTGGGTAAGGTCCATCAAGTTAAGCGCGCTGGTTCCCAGAACCATGGGCGGCCAGGTTTCCAGTTCCTCGTCAATGCCCACGTCATGGGCC
>JAHFPK010000068.1 GCA_023266715.1 Hyphomicrobiales bacterium
TCTTCGATCATCCGGATGATACCGCCAGCGGATCCTTAGCGGCGATCCTCCAATAACAGACCGTCAGAAGACGGCTAAATGGACATCCGGGAAGTCTTTGCCATTAACGTAAGAAGGCTGCGTCAGGCCAAGGGTTTGTCGCAGGAGGCGTTAGCCGATGAGGCCGGGATGGATCGGACCTATATCAGTGCCCTTGAGCGAGGGGTCTATAGCGCAAGTCTGACCACTGTAGGCAAGCTTGCCAAGGTCCTCGATGTAGTTTGCGTTACTTGCGGGTGGGCGGGACGAGACAAAACTTCGAGAGCAGGATTCTGTTCGGGTGTAGAAAAAGCTCGAAAATACCGCAGAATCCCACCCGTCAAGTGCACGCTGGGTTAGGTGCGGGTTTGTTTAGAAGCCTCACCATTAAATTACATCATTGTCTCTATGCTCATTGCTCAACTTAATGTTTTGTTCTTTTTTTGAACCTTTTTAATTATGTAAATTGCCACTGGCGAGACCTTTTTTTCATCAAGCCACTCAAAAGGATCGGTATCGTAACCTAATGGTTTATGATGTTCAACAATGCGTAAGCCAAGACGATCAAGAATTTGCTTATAATCCTCATCTGTCCATAAATAGTCGTATAAGATTATTTCAGTTCCTTGAAACTGAAGTTTAAAGGTTTCACCACTTTGAATATCTCTATTGTTCTCTGGGAAATCATACTTAAATCCAATCCAGTTGCCTTTGTAAACGTCCATAGACGAGGTTATGACAATAATAACTCCATCTCTCCTTAACACTCGCATCATTTCCAAAAAGATCTTTTCAATCTCTTTTTTAGTAGAAATTTCTAAAAATACAAAACTGGAAAAAACAATATCAAAACTTTCGTTTTCAAAGGGCAATTGTTCGCTTCGGATATTGTAATAACTGGTTGATCTGTCTCTGGATACTGCCTGCTCCAACATGTCCTGATTAATGTCAACACCTACAACATGTAGCCCTAAATTTTTCAAAAAACGCGTCGAGCGACCCGCTCCACATCCATAATCTAACGCCGCTAATCCCTTTGCATGTTTTTGTATCAACTGGGGAATATCCCGAAACGCTAGATAGTTTGTGTCATCAATGCCTAATTCAGCATACTTACTGGCATGCTTGCCATAGTCATGAGTTTTTATTTTGGCCTTTTTCTTTTTTTGGGGCATATGACACCAGATTCAAGAATGATTAACTTTTTTATTTGTTAAGCACCTAACTAGGTATTAGACGGAAAGTTTCCGTATAAGACCCCTGTGGAGCAGCTTATACAGCATTTCTCTCGCACCATCCCTTTTACCCCGATCCCTCTCTCACTCGCTCCCGAACTTGCCCCCTCCGCCACTGTTTCGCGCGCTCCCACAAATCCATCAATCCGCTTAGTATCGCGCGAACGCACCGCCGGCTTCACCCAGTCCTAGGATTGCGATGAGCATGATTGATGTCCGTTGGCCCAACGTGAGCACCAATCGCCTGCTTATCCGACATCCACCGGATGACCGGCTCTTCGGGGCAAGATTGACGCCAGGAGCGGGCATTGGCAAGCCCGAACCTCGCCGTGAGCGGCCAGATAGGCCGGAGGGCGGTAAAATCGGCGCGGCGCGTGGTGGAAGCTCCGATATTGTCCTCGCCAAGGCGCACCTCTCCCGTTGCTCTCGCTGGAACTCATGCCGCCGGCCTGTTCACGCCGGCGCTGGAGGTGGCTGCGGCCGCAGTTCGGCGATCAGCCACAGGATCTCGGCGAACAGCATCCTCGGAATGGCGACCTCGGCCATCTGGAAGGCGACATAGCGGCCGTGGCTGACGAGCTTCGCGCCGACCTTGATCAGCTTCTCCCTCAGGCTGGTCAGAGACCACTCTTTGATCGGCTCCGGCGTCGCCAGGGTGCGCAGGAAGTTGCCGAGATTGTAGGCGAGCGCATGAAGCTGAAGCCGGACCGCGTTGGCGGCGAACGTCCGGCATGACAACCGCGTCCACTTGATCGCGCCCTTGCCCTCTTTGATCCACTGCTCACATGTGCCGCGCTGATTGTAGAAGGCGACAACCCGCTCGGCCGGGCGCGACAGGTTGGTGACGATGAAGCCGACGCGCGGAACAAGTTCGCCGGGATGCCACTCGACCTTGGCGACCACCCGGCGGGGCTTGGTCCAGCTTCCCGTCTGATAGGTGAAATTGGCGTGGAACCGCCGTACATGGTTCGGGGGACGCCCGACCGGGCGTGTCAGCAAATAGCCGATCCTCGTCTGGAGGACCTGGTTGGTGGGAATGCGGATCGCATACTTGATCCCCTCGGCTTCCAGGTACTCGTAGACCCCCGGCATCGCGAAGGCGGCGTCGGCCCGGAAATAGAGGCGCAAGACCTTGCCCCGATAGCGGGCCACGACCGGGGCGAGCACGTCTTGCCAGCCGTCGGCACTGTGGACGTTGCCGGGACGAAGGGCGCTGCGTTCCAGATCACCAAACTGGTTGAACAGGAAAAGCGGGTGGTAGCAGGTACAGGCGAAGTGACCGTTCCAGACGCTCATCTCCTGATCGCCATGGGTGGGGCTGACGCTTGAATCCATGTCGAGCACGATGCCTCGCGGCGGACGGCGGCCATGAACGCCGTCGATCCACTGGCCGGAGAGGTCGGCAAGTGCCGTGAGGTTATTGGATGCCGCGAGCCACTTCGTCTCGAAGCGGCCCATCTGACTCGGCGAGGCCGCAGAACCCTGAGCCGCCTTGCCGCCGACAATCCAGCGCATCGCCGGATCATGGCGCAAGCGCTCGGCGTCGTTCACGTCATCATATCCGGCGAGACGCCCGAACACGGATTGCCGAAGCAACCCGACCAGAGCATGGCGGCCGTTCCTGCCGGTGCGCGCATCGGCGAGCACATCGCCGGCCATTGCGCTGAGACCGAGGGCGTCGTCGAGTTCGCGATAGGCCAGCAATCCGGCATCGGAGGTGATCCGCGAACCATGGAACTCAAGCTTCACGCGGCGGTCGAAAACGAGCCGGAGAGGACCATCGGCCGATTCACCCGTTGGGTTCTGCAAGATGGCCTCGTGCGATCCAGATTAAGTTGTTGATTATTATATCTGAATCGCCGCGAAATTACAGCAAATTACGATGTCATCCGGCGAATACGGGTTGAAATGGCGCGGAGGGCGCAGCCGCGCCATTTCCGGCAAGCAATTTCCGCTCAAGATTCAGAAGACTTAAAGTCCCCAATAGGGCGGAACATTGTAATGTTCGTGAACGCGGCCTTCCCAGTCGCGGCTTTGCCAGGAATCGTCGCTGAATTCCGGCGCATCGCGAAGCTCCTTTTCGTTCACATCGGTGCGGAAACCGTCCAGTTTTTTATCATAGCTGAGCCTTGCCCAGGGCAATGGAAAGTGCTTGTGGCCGAGGCCAAGAAGACCGCCAAAGCTCAGGACGGCGTAGACCACTCTGCCTGAGACCTTGTCTATCATCAGGTGATCGATCTCGCCGATGCGGGTTCCCTTCTTATCAAATACTTTGGTGCCTTCCACATCTTCGCTGGAAATGAAGGCATGATTGGGATGTGCTGTATCCATCTTCGTTTCTCCTCATAGGTGCCTGCCGCGACGCCAGGTAAATAGCGCCGCGGCAAATCACAATCGCAGGCTACTTCATCGCCGTTCTGTCGAAGTCCGGCAGCGCTTCCAAGCGTTCCTTGGTTTCGTTGATCGTCAGGCGCATCGTGTTGTCAGTGTCCTTTATGACGGCGATATCGTCGATTGGAATTGCAACATCCTTCTGCCCGATTCCAAGAAAACCACCGACACCCACAACGGCAACGATGGTATCAAGGTCCTTGTTCATGATGAGATCGTTGATCTCGCCGACATTTTCATTGGCGGCGGTATAAACACTCTGTCCCATGAACTGGGACGCGAGCAATGCTGTTGCCGGATTGATTTCAGTATTGCCGACGGTTATCGTTGCGCTATCAGGCGCAGGCGCCAACGGAGCCCCGGCTGCCGTATCGGGAGCAGGTGCAGGTGCTGCAGCCGTATCATCCTGTTTCGGAAGTACGGTCGTTCCGCCAGAATCCGCCGGAGGTTGAGCGTTGGACACATCGCCTGCGTTCTTGCATTCGGCAGGAATATCGGCCTCAGGTACTGAGCCCGCGGGCGGGCAGGCAACCTTGTTTTGTACTTCCGGCAAAGGGGCTGCCGGTGTTGAATCCTCAGCGTAGGCTAGGCTTGAAGCACACAGCAAAGCAAGCGTGGCAACAGTACACTTAAATAATCTCATAACTGATCTCCTTTTGAAATTGGATGCCTGTCGAACGCTTAACCAACTGAGAGGTTCCGATATTCCTGAAGTCAGTTTGCGAAAATGACGAGCAGCATCGCAAACATAAACATGACACCAAGCAAGCTATAGGCCAGGACGTAGCGTACCCCCTGGCCAGTCACGCCTTGGCGCGCGCGGTCTGTTGTCACGACAATCCTTCTTGCCAGTTCCTTGCCGCGCAGACGCTGCTGCATCATTATGTCCGCCCTCGTAAAATGGCTGGACTAAAAACCGTCTAACCATTGATTTGGTTCCAGTTGGAATGTCCGAATGAACGCCAATTCGATCAAATGGCGCCCATCGCACACGCCCGCTATCCTATAAAGCCAAGAAATCCCCCGATTCCGGGGGATTTCAATTGGTGCTAACAGATGTTCGAATCCAACGACATTACTGCGTAGTTGTTGCTGGCGGAGTTGTTGCATCGCCTGCCGGCGGTGTTGTTGATTCAACTGCTGGCGGGGTTGCCGGCGGTGCTTCAGCTGCTGGCGGGGTCGCCGGAGGCGTAGCTGGGGCCAGGGCATCCGGTGCAGCTGGCGCCGTATTTTCCTGCGTTACGGTTGGTGCCGTCGTATTGGAGCTCCAATCGAACGAAAGAGCGAAGAGAATGGCAAGAACCACGACCAAAGCCGCAATGATAAGGCCGGTCGATCCGCCGTAGGACGTGGTTGATTGGTTAATTCGAGTATCGGGTGGGACGGACCCGCCAGTATTCTGCTGGTAGTCGGATTCGTATTCGGGCACGACCCTTGGCTTCTGTTGGGGAGATGCTGCCATGATAACTACTCCTTGCTGAGTTAATGACAGAGTCCAAAATGCGTAAGGGGGCAAATTTGTTCCATAATTTTTTAAGGAAATGGGAACCGTTAATCCGGCTCGGGCATTCTTCCTAAAACAAGCCCAGGAGGCCGCAAATGCCAGCAAAATCCAAAGTCCAACAGAAAGCCGCCGGTGCCGCTCTGGCTGCAAAACGGCGGGAAATACCCAAATCCAAATTGAAGGGTGCTTCGCGCGAAATGTATGAATCCATGTCGGAAAAGGAACTGGACAGGATGGCGACAGTAAAACGGTCCAAACTCCCGGAACGCAGTCCCACCAAACCATGACTTGGAAGTGAGAGGTCCCAGCCGCTTTCAAGTTCGGCAGGCCTGTTAATTTTTGTAGACCCTGCAATCAAATGGGCGGCCTCGGCGGATAAAGTTATGAGTATCAACCCCAATTGATACTCCGCTGGCTTCATGAAGATTTGTTTTCCGGCTTTGTTTTCCAGTCGCCGGTCGTGTTCCACCAGCGGTTTGGATTTTTGCTGTCATCGAGGCCCTTGGAGCGGCTGGCCAAAATATTCTGAAGCCTGATCATTGGTTCCTGATAGCTGTGGGTTTGAAAGATTGTTTCGATAACCTGCTCAATCACGGTCTGATCGTCCGGCAACTCAAAAATGACTTCGACGGTGCCCGGGCGTTTCCGGAGTTCCGTCTCTGCTCCAGCGGCGGCTCCTGCAAGCGGGCGATAGCGCTCGATTCCTGGCCCGGACTGATATGCATTGCTGTCATACTTGCCCATCATTAATGGCACGACTTTTACAACCGCTTCCATGACGCGGTCCACGTCATCGATAGGAGCCTGCAAGGTAAGCAAAACCAAGCGTTCCATCCGCACCGATTTGGTCTCGAAATTGCTGTCAATCATGGGGAAATCCTCACTGAAGAGCCCGAGCTGCGGAGACCACCATAGGGCATCAATGACACCAAGTTGTCAGCAGTGTTTTGGCGCTTCCGCCTATTGGTTTCAGTTCACGGCGCCATTGCGAGCTTCAAGAAAATGCACCACACTCTTCCTTTTCAACAGGAGAAAACAACGTGTCTGCTGCCGAATCCACTGCCGTATCCGCCTGGCTTGCAAAATTCGAAACCGAACTCAAAAATTCCGACACAAAAGCAGCAGCAGCGCTATTTGACAGCGAGTGTTACTGGCGCGATCTCGTGTCCTTCACCTGGAACATCAAAACCATGGAAGGGCGCGACGAGATTGAAGCCATGCTGGCTGCAACACTTTCCCAGGTGAAACCATCGAACTGGAAGATCGAAGGTACAACACGCCAGAAGGATGGCGCGACCGAGGGCTGGTTCACTTTCGAGACGGCGGTGTCGCGCGGGCGCGGACTGGTTTACCTCAGAGGCGACAAGTGCTGGCGGCTGCTCACCACCATGGTGGAGCTGAAAGGCCATGAGGAGCGGAAGGGCCCGCGGCGCGTCATGGGGGCCGAACACGGCGTTGCCAAAAACCGCAAGAGCTGGCTGCAATTGAAACAGGAGGAGGAGACGCGCCTTGGCCATTCAAAGCAACCATATTGCCTGATCATTGGCGGTGGCCAGGGCGGCATCGCCCTTGGCGCGCGCCTGAAGCGGCTTGGGGTTCCCACCATCATCGTGGAAAAGAACGAGCGCGCCGGCGACAGCTGGCGCAAGCGTTACAAGTCGCTCTGCCTGCATGACCCGGTCTGGTACGATCATCTGCCCTATCTGCCGTTTCCCGATGACTGGCCGGTTTTCTCGCCCAAGGACAAGATTGGCGACTGGCTCGAAATGTACACGAAGGTCATGGAGCTGAATTACTGGAGTTCCACCGTTTGCGAGAAAGCTTCCTATGACGAGGCCAAGCAGGAATGGACAGTGAAGGTGGTGCGCGAAGGCAAGCCGGTAATATTGCGTCCCAAGCAGCTCGTGCTGGCCACGGGCATGTCGGCGGTTCCCAACGCGCCGAAATTTCCAGGCATGGAAAAGTTCAAGGGCGATCAGCACCATTCCAGCGCGCACCCTGGCCCCGATGCCTATGCGGGCAAGAAATGCGTGATCATCGGCTCCAACAATTCCGCCCATGATATTTGCGCAGCCCTGTGGGAAGTGGGTGCTGATGTCACCATGATCCAGCGCTCGTCAACGCACGTTGCAAAATCCGACAGCCTGATGGAGCTTGATCTGGGGCCGCTCTATTCCGAAAAGGCAGTGGCTGAGGGCATTGACCACAACAAGGCCGACCTGATTCACGCTTCCAAGCCCTACCGGATCATGCATGTCGGAGCGATCGAGACCTTCAAGAAAATCAGGGAGCGCGATGCGGATTTTTATGCGCGCCTTGAGAAGGCAGGCTTCATGCATGACTGGGGCGATGATGGCTCCGGCCTTGGCATGAAATACATGCGCCGCGGTTCAGGCTATTACATTGATGTCGGCGCCTCCGAGCTCATCTGCGACGGCAAGATCAAACTCAAGACCCGGGTAAGCGTGAAGGAAATCAAGGAGCGCTCCGTGGTGTTCAGCGACGGCAGCGAGCTTTCCGCCGATCTCATCGTCTATGCCACGGGCTATGGTTCGATGAATGGCTGGGCGGCACAACTCATCAGCCAGGAGGTCGCCGACAAGGTGGGCAAGGTCTGGGGCCTGGGCTCAAACACAACAAAGGATCCCGGTCCCTGGGAGGGGGAACAGCGCAACATGTGGAAGCCCACCCAGCAGGAAGCCCTGTGGTTTCACGGCGGAAACCTGCACCAATCGCGCCACTACTCGCAGTTTCTCTCGCTGCAGATCAAGGCGCGAAAAGAAGGCATCGCCGCACCTGTTTACGGGAAGGCCCCGGTGTATCATAAATCGTAGGGAGAGGGGTGGTGATGTTCCGACTCTGGCGGGTTTTCAGTTTAGTGCTGCTACTGGCGTGTTTGTTTGTTCAAGCAGCCGCGGGCGAAGCCGCCACCAAAAAGAAACCCATCATCAAGGCACCAACTTCGCCGCCCATGGTGTTTGCCATTGTACGCAGCGCTGTGACGGGCTGCGAACCCAATTGCCCGCAATGGATTTCAGCCGAGGGGCAAATCATGCCGGGAACCGCCGGGCAGTTCCGGAAGATTCTCAAACAGGCGGGTAAATCGCGCCTGCCCGTGGTGATCACCTCCCAGGGCGGCGATGTCGAGGCAGCACTTGCCATGGGCCGGATGATCCACGAGCGCAAGCTTGATGTGGTGGTGGGTTGGACGTTGTTTACTGGCTGCAACCCCAGTGTGAAAACCTGCAAGCTGCCAAAGGAGCAGAAAGGCGTTTACGCAGGCCTCGCCATGACCGGGAGGGCCTATTGCTTTTCAGCCTGCCCCTTCATTCTGGCTGCCGGGCAGAAACGGATGGTGGGAACTGGTGCCATAATAGGGGTTCATGAGATCACCACCCAACCCATTACCCAGCGCATCCGCTACAATGAGACGTACCGGATTGTGAACGGGAAGAAAAAAGTGCTCAGCCGCACGGTGGTGAGCCGCAAGAACATCATCGGCAAGGTGACGACGAAGCTCAGTAAGCCCTTCGACAAAAAACTGAAGACTTACCTCACCACCATGGGAGTGAGCCTTGCCACGCTCGATCTCCTCCATCTCGCGCCACCGTCATCCATTCACAATCTGACCTTTGACGAAATGAAATCCACCAAGCTGGTGACGGAATTCGGAAATGCTTCGGATCTTGTGTCCAACAGCCTGTGCAAGAACCCGATACCTGCGGATAACTGCAAGGTGGAGAAAAATTTCATCGTTGCGCTTGCCCAGCTGCCTGTGCCTGCCAAGGAGCCGACATTGGTCCGTTTTATCTCTGGTTCGCCCATGAACTTTGCCATCGTCCGCAGCAGCCGTGCGGGTTGCGAACCGCTCTGCCCCGAATGGATTTTCGCGGATGGAAAAATCACCGCCGACACGCCGACGCTCTTTAAGAAAATCCTGGCAACAATGGGGCGTCTGCCCATCGTCATCCGGTCCGATGGTGGTGATGCGCTTGCCGCCATGGCCATGGGCCGCCTGATCCGCGCCCGAAAACTTGACGTGGTCGTTGCCACAACCCTGTTTGCCGGTTGTTCGGTTGCCGTGAATGATTGCAGGTCCGAGCCAGACAAACTGGGCCGATACCCCGGCGAACTCATCGGCAACAGAGATTATTGCAACTCCGCCTGTACACTCGTTCTGGCTTCCGGGCAGAAGCGGCTTGTTGAGGAGCGTTCGACGATCGGCGTGCAGAAGCTGGCTGCCGAAAAAATATTGGCAAGCGGGATGGTTCTGAAAACATCCACTTCAACAAAACCGGAGGATGATTTTCAGCGAGGGCTTGGCAAGTATCTTGATGAGATGGGCGTCAGCCGCGACTTCCTTGCAAGGGCGAGCAAGGTGCCACCTCCAAGCCTCCACAACCTGACTTTTACGGAGCTTGAGGCACTGAAATTAATAACAGAGCGTGCGTTTGTTGCGCGCGATGTCATCAATGCGATGTGCCAGGCGTCACCGCCGGCCGACAACTGCATCAAGCGATAGTTCTCCATCTGGAGGAAACTTTGTGATACCCCGCAATCAACCGGACGACGAACAGCTAAGGCCGCAGTCCGGCCAATAGTTTGCAGAATTCTTCTCCGGCGTCGGAAATGTCGCCGTCGTTCTTGATAACGCAGACCTGCAATGAATGGGCAGAAGTCACGATCTGGCGCTGGGTTCGCAGCAGAATATCGCTGCCAGCTTCACGGCCCCTTGCGGCCAGACGTGCGGCGCGGACACGCTGGTCCGCTGCAATTTCAGCAATCACCGCGTTTTGATACTGACTTGCGGCCTCGTTGATTATGGTCCGGGAAACATTGACGGCAACGATGCGTCCAGCCTCCAAATCAGCGTTGATGGCGCTCCGCACGCCATATTTATGGCCATGGGCTTCCCACCTCAAAACAAAAGCGCCTTGACCTGCGAGTTCATCAAAAGCCTGTTCATCCAATGAGTCGTGGTCTTCGGCTGCGGTTTTCACTGGACGGGTGACGCAGCGCCTGGGAAACACGAAGCGGTCATCGCCTGCAAAGCGTGCCATGGCATAGCGCAGAACACTATCCTTGCCAGCCCCGCTGGGGCCTACAACCAACACCAGCCATCCAGTCACAGGACCCTGATACCCTCACGCCAGACGCGGCGCACCACTGGCCGCCCACTGCTGACATTGACTTGAACCAAATCAATGCGCTTGCCAAGAGTTCTCGGGCACCATTGTTGGGGTTGCTGACATGTCGGAGGCATCAATTGGAACCAGCCACGACTCAAACATTTCAGCCACCCGCTGCCAAGTGAATTTCGCTGCCGCTTCGCGCACGGCATTGCGATCCAGTTTGAGGGCACGGGCAACGGCGCTGGAAAGGTCCGCATCCAGTTCGCCGGTCACTCCCTGCTCCACCACATCAATCGGGCTTGCCACATTGAAAGCAGCATCAGGGGTTCCGCAGGCCATGGCCTCAATCATGACGAGCCCAAACGTGTCAGTCAGGCTGGGAAAGACAAACACATCAGCGGATGTGAGGGCCCAGGCATAACTATCTTCACGCAAGTATCC